>JAJPZT010000027.1 GCA_021204175.1 Clostridiales bacterium
TTCTTTTGTTTTTCTCATAGCTATATTATACTATAATCTGAGCCATTTGTCCACAACCTTTCTTATGCCTTACAAATAATTTGCAAAGGGCGGCGGCGTGTCGAAAGATAAGCATTTTACACAGCGTTTACATTAAAATGATAGAGAACTTTACAGAAAAATTAATATAATAAATGAAAAAGGCAATATAGCTTTTAAAAATGATAGCTTTTAAAAATGCCCTTTTTAAAAAAGTGCAGTAAAAAGAAACGAAATGATAATTTATTTAAGGAAGGAACGAACGAAATGAATGACACAGTGAAGATAATTTTCGGGCTTACGGGCGGACTTGCCATATTCATTTTCGGAATGAATTTAATGAGTGAGTGTCTGCAAAAAGCCGCAGGTGAAAAAATGAAAAATATTTTGGGCTTGCTGACGAAAAACAGACTTTTGGGAGTTATCGCCGGAGCCCTTGTTACGGCGGTTCTTCAAAGCAGCAGCGCCACCACCGTTATGGCGATAGGCTTTGTCAGCGCAGGGCTTATGTCTCTGCCCCAGGCAATTTCAATCATATTCGGTGCTAACATAGGAACCACTATGACTGCACAAATTATTGCCTTTAAAATTACCGATTACATATACGTATTTATTTTTGTGGGCTTCTTGGTTTCCTTTATATGCAAAAAGGAAAAAATCAAAAACATAGGCTTGACCATTTTTGCCTTCGGTCTTTTGTTCTTGGGTATAGAGACAATGGGCAACGTTATGAAGCCCCTGGCTTCAAGCCCCCTTTTCACAAATATGATTGCAAAGGTAGCGAATATTCCTATTTTAGGCGTTGCGGTAGGTACTCTTATGACCCTTGTGGTTCAAAGCAGCAGCGCAACCATAGCCGTTTTGCAAAACTTCGCCTCACAGCCGGGTCCTGACGGCGTAACCAGTATTTTAGGCTTAACAGGCGCAATTCCCATTCTTTTGGGCGACAATATAGGAACAACTATAACGGCTCTTTTGGCTTCCGTAGGTCAGTCAAGAAACGCCAAGAGAACAGCCCTTGCCCACACACTTTTCAACTTATCGGGTGCGTTCCTGTTTATATGGATTGTTAAGCCCTTCGCAGCATTGATAACCTATATTTCTCCTTCGGGTCCCGAAATTGAGGTTATTTCAAGACAGATTGCTAACGCCCACACAGTGTTTAACGTAACAATGACCCTTATTTGGATCGGTCTGTTGGGCTTTATGGTTAAACTGGTTATGAAGATTATTCCCGAGAAAAAGCACGAGCTCATTGACCCCGTTCGTCCTCTTTATCTCGACAGAAACGTTATCAATCAGCCGGCAGCTGCTCTTCAGCTTGTAGCAAAGGAAATTATTCATTACAGCGAGGTTGTTAAGGATATGCTTAAGGAAGTAACCTCCGCAATGAAAAACAGCAAGGTTGATACGGTTCGCCGCTTAAAGGACACAAGCGACGCTTTAAACTCACTTCATTCAGAAATAAACGAATATCTGTCGGAGCTTTTCTCATCAGGTGCTTTGACGGAAATGCAGGCAACACAAACCGCCAAGCTTATGTATGTTTTGGCAGATGTAGAGCGTATGGGCAGTCTTTCAGCGGAAATGGCGGACTCCGTTCAGGAAAAAATAGACAACAAATACAAATATTCAAAAGATGCGTTAAATGATATAGAAAACATACTTAAGGAAATCGAAAAAATGTATGAAACCGCTCTTCAGGCTCTGACCGCTAAGGACGAAGCCGACCCCGACAAGGCGGTTAAGCTGAAAGAGGACATTCTGAACTCCGATATAGAAATGCGTAAGCAGCATATGCAGAGAGTAAATAAGGGCAAATGTAAAAAAGATTTGTCAACACCCTATATGAAAATTCTCTACTGCATAGACCGTATGGGAAACAGCTGTATAAACCTCGCCGAGGTAGCCTTAAACCAAATGGACTTCACCTATTTCCTTACGGACTCGGCTAATTAACTTCCTTTGAAGGGACATTAAAGTTCCGTATCGATATGGGGAGCGATAACAAGGGTATTATAGCATATATTGTAAAAACACGCAAGTAAAACAAAAGCGGCTAACCGTTTGAATGGTGAGCCGCTTTTGAATGAAAGGAAAGAAAATTAAAATTATTATGCTTTAACTTCAGCTTTTAATAATATTCAACTGTTTTGGAGCTTATGTTTAATGTGTTATATTGACTCTGTTTTACGGTAGCCGCTGAAAGGGGTGATATGTTTGCAATTGCTTCAGTGTTTAAAATAACTTTTTCTAATTTAGGTTTTTCATATGTTTTTTTCACTGCGTCCGCCTCCTTCATTATGCTTCACTGTCTGCTTCAGTAATTGATACAGGTATAAGCTCATAATTTTTAAAGTCAAGAATTTCACTTGTGCTTATAGACTGATCATCATCGTCTGTTGTGTTATAGCCTACTATATAATCACAGCCCATTTCGCCTGCTTCAAACTCAACGTCTCCGATTTCAAAGCCTGTATAAACGGTGTCTGAGCTGTCTATAGCATTTGTGTAATCACCGCCGTAATAAAGCTCAGCCTGTGTATAGTCTTCCAAAGATTCCTCATCGCCGAGGCTGAAGCCCGAAATGAAATATACACCGTCTGAATTTTGAACGGCATTATAATCAGGATAAACAAGACATACATTAGGTGAATAATCCTTATAATATCTTAATTCGGCAGCCTCTGAGCCGGGTGTGCAGTAAACCTTTTCAAGTGAGGTGCAGTTAAAGAAAATATTATCCTGTTGAAACCAAAAATACCTGTGAATGGTTACATTTTTAAGGCTTGTGCAGTTTGCAAAGGCACTGCTGTAAAGCACAAAATTATAATAATTTACATTTTCATCGTCAATAATTTTTTCTTCAAAAACCACATCTGTAAGGGAAGTACAGTCGCCGAAAGCAAGCACGCCGACCTGAAAAACATAGAAAGGAATTGTAATTGATTTAAGACTTGAACAGCCGTAAAAAGCTTCATCTCCTATATCATTGAGCCCTTCCGGAAACTCTATGCTTTCAAGATTGGTGCAGCCGTAAAAAGCACCGTAGCCTATGGTGCTGAAAATTTCAGAGGAAAACGTTACCTCTTTGAGATAGGTGTTGTCCATAAACGTATAATCATCTATTTCGGTTACTCCTGCCGGTATATCGTAGGAAGTGCTTGTTTTGCCTGCGGGATAACACAAAATAGTATAATAAGGTCCGTCATAATCCGGGCGTCCTTCATCTTCGTCAATGCTTAAAAGAACTCCGTCTACGGCTGTTAAAGCTTCATTGCCCTCTTCCACTTCAAAGGCTGCCAAATAGGTGTTTGCGGCAAAAGCACCTCTTGCAACCCTAACTACATCTGCGCCGATTGTATAGGTTGTATCGGTAATATTGGCAGGATAAAAAATAATCATTTCATAGCCGTATGTATTTTTATACATAAGCGCACCGCTGTCATCAATATAAAAATATTCATTACCCGGTTCTACAGTAATATTTACTAAAGAAACGCAGCCTTTAAAGGCTCCTCCCATTTCTGTTACAGTTGCGGGAATAGTTATTGATTCAAGAGCAGTGCAGTTTATAAAAGCATATTCGTCTATTTCCTTAACACTTCCGAGATCTACCAATGTTAATGAAGTACATTCCTCAAAAGCATAGCCGCAAATTTCAGTAACACTGTCAGGAATTACAATGCTTTTAAGGCTTTCACAATAGTTGAAGGCACATTCGCAGATCATCTTCAAAGTATCGGGAAGTATGACGCTTTCAAGGGCTTCGCAGCTGCTAAACACCTCGGAATATAAGTATTGTATCTGTGTATTTGAAAGGTCTGCACTTGTAAGTGAATTACAGCTTTGAAAAGCTCCCTCATATATGTCAGTCAGCGTAGACGGAAAATAAAAGCTTGTAATACCCGTTGAATGAAATGCATAATAGTCAATTGTAGTAACATTTGTATCCGTAAGGTCTGCAGATGTCAGATTCTCACACTGGCTGAAAGCGAAGCCGCCTATTCCCTCAAGAGTTAAAGGAAAGGTAACCTTTGTAAGGGCGTAATGATCCTCGAATGCAGCATAGCCTATGTCAGTTATGCCGTCTCCTATATCAACCTCTATTACACTGTCCGAATCCCAACCGCCGTTAGATATTTCTCCCGTTCCGCTTATGGTCAGAACACCGTCGTCGCTTAATTCCCATTTGGCATCATCGCCGCAGCTGCCTGATGTTGTTTCAGCCCATACACTGACGGCAGTCATATATAACATTGCCGCCATAACACACACAGAAACAGCAAATAGATTTTTCAGCCTGAGCCTTTTGCCGGGCTTACATTTGGGCTTTAAGGTTTTGCGTTTGTCAATCATTAAATATTCCTCCTTTTTTTGGTTTTCGCCGCTGTGATTAATTATTAAAAAATCAAAGATTTTCCTACTAAAGTATACTTTTGCGAACAGGGCTTTTTTTGAGAAAAATTTCTGCTTTTTATATTGACTTTTATACAAAAGACAAGGTATAATTAAGGTATAAATTGTTTAAAGCCGCTATGATTATTAAAGTATACTCTTATAAGAAAGTTTGGAATATTTTTCCAAAA
>JAJPZT010000009.1 GCA_021204175.1 Clostridiales bacterium
CTGAAAAAACAGTGTATAATATATAATATAAAAGAAAAGGCGAGTACTGCAATACTCACCTTTTCCCGTCTTTCGACTAAGCAATTGCTGTAAGTCGGTTAGGCGGTAAATATGTGTTGTTTACAGACCACCGCTATTTCGACAATGGGTGGTCTTTCTCTTTATGCATTATTTTTAATAATAATATCATATATTGTATGTCGTATACAAATTGTATAACAACAAAGTATGCATATATTAAATCAAATGCAGTCATTAGCCTCACCTCCTTATAATAAAAGTCCGATAGGTGCTTAAATTATAATAGAAGCTCAGCCTAACCAACCCGTTAGCGAATTGCCTGTTGCTATTATAGCAAAATTTTTGTCGTAAGTAAAGTCAAAATGAAATATTATTTTTAATTTCTAAACTAACAGCATTGTTTCAAAATAAAAAAAGACCCTTACCAAATGGTAAGAGCCATTCTTTCATCTTTACGGTCTGATCTGACCGTTTCCGTAAATCACAAATTTAGTCGTAGTGAGAGCCTGAAGCCCCATAGGACCTCTTGCGTGGAGCTTTTGGGTTGAAATGCCTATTTCTGCACCGAAGCCGAACTCATTTCCGTCTGTAAAGCGTGTTGACGCATTGACATAAACCGCCGCAGAGTCTACCTGAGCCAAAAACTTCTGGGCGTTTTCATAGCTTTCGGTGACAATAGCCTCCGAATGACCTGTTGAATACTTTGCTATATGGTCGATTGCTTCGTTTACGTCCTTAACTACCTTAACTGAGATGATAAGGTCCAAAAACTCCTTTGCATAGTCCTCTTCCGTTGCGGGAACGATTTCAAAGCCCCTGCAGATTTCCGCTGTTTTTTCGCAGCCCCTGATTTCTACGCCCTTTTCCTTAAGGGCTTTCGCCGCAAGGGGGAGAAACTCGGGAGCAATCCTTTCGCTTACCAAAAGAGACTCAGCCGCATTGCAGACACCTATTCTCTGGGTTTTGGCATTAATGAGAATGTCAAGAGCCATTTGAATTTTTGCAGTGTCGTCTACGTAAATATGACAGTTTCCCGTTCCTGTTTCAATAACGGGAACTGTGGAGTTTTTAACGACCGCCGAAATAAGCCCTGCTCCCCCTCTGGGAATAAGCAGATCCACATATTCATTAAGGCGCATAAGGGCAGTGGTTGTTTCACGGCTTGTGTCCTCAATGAGAGTAACTATATCGGGGTTTACGCCTATTTTTTCCACAGCCTGTCTCAAAATATCAACAACAGCCTTGTTTGAATTAATTGCGTCAGAACCGCCCTTTAAAATAACGGCACTGCCTGCCTTAAGGCAAAGCCCGAAGGCGTCGCTTGTTACGTTGGGTCTTGCTTCGTAAATTATGCCTATAACTCCCATAGGCACACGTTTTTGCCCCACAATAAGACCGTTGGGAAGGGTGTTCATAGACACATATTCGCCTACGGGGTCGGAAAGCTTGGCTATCTGAAAAAGTCCGTCAGCCATAGCCTCGATTCTGTCCTTGTTAAGCATAAGCCTGTCAAGCATAGGCTTAGACATTCCGTTTGCCTTTGCTTTTTCATAATCCGCCTTGTTTGCTTCGATAATTGCGTCGGCGTTGTTAATTAAGGCTTCTCCGCAGACAGTCAGAATTTCGTTTTTCTGCTTAGTTTCCATTGCCGCCGTAAGCCTTGAAGCCGCCTTGGCGTTTTTGCCTATTGTGTTAATGTCCATAGTTTCCCCTCCTAATCGTATAATACCTTGTCCGTTTTTATATCAAAGCAGTCCTGAGGTAGCTCCTCCGCAAGCTGCTCTTTAAAGCAAATTCCTATTTTAAAGGCTTCACAGCGGCTTAAATATCTGTCATAATAGCCGCCGCCGTAGCCCATGCGTTCTCCCTTAAGTGTAAAAGCCGCCCCGGGAACAATTACAACATCGCCCTTTTGGGGCGTGACCGCCCTTTCTTTATCATAAACCGGCTCATATATGCCTGTTTTGTTTTTGACAAGCTTTGTTTCGGGCGTTATTTCAATAAAAGCCATTTTTCCCTTTTCTTCAAGCATAACAGGAAGAGCGGCTCTTTTTCCGTCGGAAAAGGCTTTTTTTATAATATTTCCTGTTTCTGCTTCCGAGCCGTATGAAGAATAAGCAAAAACAAAGCCGCTGTTTTTATATTCCTCTGAGTTAAAAAGCTTTTCCGCTATTAAAAGGCTTTTTTTATGCCTTTCTTCTTCGGGAATTTGATTTCTTATTTTCAAAAAGATTTTCCTTAAGGTCTTTTTATCCATTTTGGGGCTGTCTCCTTAAAAATAACGTGCCCACGTCCTCTCCCTCTGTAATTTTATAAATTACGGAAGGGCCGTCCCCCTTTGCAATAACCATATCACAGCCTGCGGCATTAACCTTCGCCGCCGCCTGCACCTTTGAAGCCATTCCCCCTGTGCCGAAAGCGGACGCAGAGCCTCCTGCCTGTTTCAAAATCTTTTCGTCAATGCTTTCTATAACGCTTATAAGCTTGGCTGAAGAGTCCTTGTTTGGGTCGCCTGTAAACATTCCGTCAATGTCGGAAAGAAGTATAAGAAGGTCGCCGCCTATAAGCTCCGTTACGTAAGAAGCCAGTGTGTCATTGTCTGAAAATTCGTTAAATTCCTCTGTGGCTACCGTATCGTTTTCATTTACTATGGGAATAACTCCCATTTCAATAAGCCTTGACAGCGTGTTTTTAACATTTGTCCTTTTGTGGTCATAGTTAAATATATCCTTTGTCAAAAGAATTTGAGCAACACGCTGATTAAATTCGTTAAAGCTTTTTTCATAATACTGCATAAGTATAGCCTGACCCACGGCTGAAGAAGCCTGTTTGCCTATAATGTCTCTGGGTCTTTCAGCAAGCCCCAGCCTTTTAGCCCCTACGGCAATAGCCCCGGAGCTTACCAAAATAACCTCTCTGCCGCTGTTTCTTATGTCGGTCAGAACCGCCGCAAGCCTGTCAAAGCGTCTGAAATTTATGTTTCCGTTAGGATAAGTCAAAGAGGTTGTTCCTATTTTAACAACAATCCTCTTTCTGTTTCTTAACTCCTGTCTGTTCATTTTATTTTCTTCATCCTTAATCATTTTATATTTTAATCTATAAGCTTAAATTTTTCGAGAGTGGCGATTAATTTGCTTCCCATAGGCAGAAGAGCCAAATCCTCTCTCTTAAAGCCTTTCATAAGTGCAAGTGCAACCACAAAAACAACAATTGCAAAAATTATAGCTATAATAGTACAAACAGAGTTTGAGGGCAGAACCGCATAAATAAGATTATAAAGTCCCAAACACCCTGCTCCCATAATAAGTGAAGCCAAAATCGGCTTTATAAGAATTGACACAAAGTCAAACTTAATGCCTGTTGCTCTTTTAAGAGCCAAAAGGTTTAAAAGTGCGCAGACTATATAACAGCCTATTGTGCTTATAACAGCTCCCTTAACATTTATTGAAGGAATAGCTATAAGAACGTAGTTTAATGGTATTTTCACAAGTGCGCCTATAAGGGCGTTTACCGCCGGAACATAGACCTTTCCTATTCCTTGCAAAATACCTGTTTCTATCTGAGACAGCGCAAGGAAAATTATGCTTATAGCTCCGATTGCCAAAAGCTCTCCCCCTTCGGGGTAGTTGGGGTAGAGAAGCTGTAAAATCTGATCTGCTAAAACTCCCATACCTATTGCCGCCGGGATTGAAATTATCATAGTGAGCCTTAAGGATGTGTTCACCTTAGCCTTAACTGCTTTTTGATCCTTTAATGCAATAGAAGCGGCAATATTGGGAAGAACAGCCGTTGCAAGAGCCGTTGAAATAGAAACGGGAAGTGTCGTAAGAGTAACATACTTGCCTGTCAGCTGACCGTAAAGAATATCAGCCTCTCTTGAAGTGAATGCTCCGCTTGCCGCAAGACGAACCATAACCATTTTCATATCTATTAGGTTAGTCATAGAGAAAACCGCCGTACCCGTAATTATGGGAATAGCCGTCTTGAAAAGTCTGCCTGTAATTTGCTTTGCGGTTTCAACGGCATAGCCGCCCTTATCCTCCGCAAAAATTGCATTGTAGCTCTTTTTGGTTATAAAGCTTATTATAACTATGGTTATAAGCCCTGCAAGTGCGCCTATGCCCGTACCCATTGTTCCGCCGGCTGCACCCATTTCTATGCCGTAGCCCAGCAAAACCCAAGCCAAATATACGCTGAAAAAGGCGTTGAAAATCTGTTCCACAACCTGTGAAATCGCCGTAGGAACGGTTGTGTTAAAGCCCTGATACCACCCTCTGTAAACTGACATAACAGCGCAGATAAAAACAGTAGGGGCAAGGCTCATAAGAGTGTAGACGCTTCTGGGGCTGCCCACCAAAAGAGCAAGCCTTTCAGCTCCGAAAAACATAATTGCCATTCCTATTATGCCCAATGTACCGGCAACGCAGAGAGACACCTTAAAAATCCGTCTTGCGTTTTTATATTCTCCCAAAGCAACCTTTTCCGAAATCATTTTCGAAATTGCCGCAGGCAAGCCCGATGAGCTTAAGATAAGGAAGAAGGTATAAATATAATAGCCTGCGGAATAAATTCCGTTGCCCTCGTCGCCTATCATATTTGTCAGCGGAACACGATAGGCAAAGCCCAAAAGCCTTACTATCATACTTGCCGCCGCAAGTATAACCGCCTGTTTTACAAAAGATGAGTTTTTTCTTTTAGTTTTTCCCATAATAATACCACAGCCTTAAATATATATAATTGCTTATTTCCTGTGAGCCTTTCTTCTTGCCACAGGGTCAAGAAGCTTCTTTCTTATTCTCAGGTTCTCAGGCGTAACCTCTACAAGCTCGTCCTCGGCTATAAAGTCGATTGCCTGTTCAAGGCTCATATTGAGATGAGGCACAAGCTTAAGGGCTTCGTCAGAACCGGCGGCTCTTGTGTTTGTAAGCTGCTTTCTCTTACATACATTAACTTCAATATCTCCCTGACGTGAGTTCTTACCTACTACCATACCGCTGTAAACCTTGACACCGGGACCTATAAACAGCTCCCCTCTTTCCTGAGCATTAAACAAGCCGTAGGTAATAGACTCCCCTGCTTCAAAGGCAATAAGCGAGCCCTGTGTACGTGAGAAAATATCTCCCTTATAGGGTTCATAGCCGTTAAACAGAGAGTTCATAATGCCCGTTCCTCTTGTATCGGTCAAAAACTCGTTTCTATAGCCTATAAGACCTCTTGAGGGAATGTTGAACTCAATTCTCGTATATCCGTCCTGTGAAGGCGCCATATTCGTCATTTCGCCGTGGCGAGTGCCCAATTTTTCAATAACCGCACCTACATATTCCTCGGGAACGTCTATAGTCACGATTTCCATAGGCTCAAGCTTTTTTCCGTTTTCGATTTTATAGAGAACCTCGGGACGTGACACCTGGAACTCATAGCCCTCACGTCTCATTGTCTCAATAAGAATTGAAAGGTGAAGCTCGCCTCTGCCCGAAACCTTATAGCTTTCGGCAACGTCTGTTTCTTCAACCCTCAAAGATACGTCTGTGTTAAGCTCCTTGAAAAGTCTGTCTCTTAAGTGGCGGCTTGTTACAAACTTGCCCTCTCTTCCGGCAAAGGGGCTGTCGTTTACGGAGAAGGTCATTGAAATAGTAGGCTCCGAAATTTTGTTATATTCCATAGGCATAGGCTCTTTAACAGAAGTAATAGTGTCGCCTATGTGAATTTCGGGCATACCCGAAACAGCGCAGATTGCCCCGACAGAAGCCTCGTTTATTTCAATTCTTTCAAGACCCTCAAATTCATAAAGCTTTGTTACCTTGATTTTTTCAAGCTTATCAGGGTCATGGTGGTTCACTATGGCAACCTCGTCGCCCACTCTTATAACGCCGTTTTCAACCTTGCCTATGCCGATTTTGCCTACATATTCGTTGTAGTCGATTGTAGTAACCAAAATCTGCAGGGGCGCTTCAATATCTCCCTCGGGAGCGGGAATATGCTTCTCGATAACGTCAAAAAGGGCTTTCATATCAGTCGCCGCCATAGCCTCTTCAAAGGTCATACCGGCTTTGCCCTCCTTAGCGGAAGCAAAAACAAAGGGCGATTCAAGCTGGTCGTCATTTGCGTCAAGCTCTATGAAAAGCTCCAAAACCTCGTCAACAACCTCGTCGGGTCTTGCTTCGGGGCGGTCGATCTTGTTTATGCACACAACAACAGGCAGACCTAAGGACAAAGCGTTTTTAAGCACGAACTTTGTCTGGGGCATAGCCCCTTCAAAGGCGTCAACCGCCAAAACAACGCCGTTTACCATTTTCAAAACACGCTCAACCTCGCCGCCGAAATCAGCATGACCGGGGGTGTCTACTATATTTATTTTTATATCGTCATAATAAACCGATGTGTTTTTGGAAAGAATGGTTATTCCCCTTTCTCTTTCCAAGTCGCCTGAGTCCATAACTCTTTCTCTTATAATCTGGTTTGAACGGAATGTTCCGCTTTGCTTTAAAAGCTCGTCAACAAGGGTTGTTTTGCCATGGTCAACGTGAGCGATTATGGCAATATTTCTTATATCATCTCTTTTTGTAAGCATAAAAATCTCTCTTTTCTTTATAGATTAAAAAATAATGTACTACGCAATCCTTATTATTGTAACACATCAAAAAATCTTTTTCAACCGCAACAAACCATTATTTATCAACAAATTTTACAATTAATATGCCTGTTTTTTATGAAAATTTTTCTAAATGCGGTTATAATAAAAGGGTTCAGCTTCAAACCGAACCCTTTTTATCATATTTTATTTTTTTCAAAGCTCAGAGAAATAATAAAGCATATAGTTTATATCGCTTTCATATGCATCATAATTTTCCTGACCCTGAGCGGTATAATAAAATTCATAAACCGCATCATCTGTCACGCAGAAAATAAGGTCATTTAATTCCGTAACGCTGTCGTCAGTGGGCGTAACGGTCATCCAATAGCCCTTTAACCCTGCGATAGTTGCGTTTTGATATGACACAAGACCGTCGTCAAGTCTCCGTGAAAGCTTGCCTGCCACATCATCAATGGCAGTTTCATCACTTTCAACAGAAAAATCCGCCAAATCCTCTTTTAAAACCTTAAGGGTCGCCGCAGGCTCGCCCTCCTCGGTTTTGGCTATTGTGTTAAAAACCGCACTGTAGGTAAAGGTTCCGAAATCCTCTTCAACCTCGGTGTTTTTGCTTACCTTCCAAAGCGTGCCGTCATAATTCATTTGATAGCCTGTATCTTTATCTTTAAAAACCTTTTCAGCCGAACATCCTGCAGTTATACAAGCAGCGGCAATAAGGGTAATAACCGCTAAAAGCTTTACCTTCATCTCTCAATACTCCTTTTTTGCACTACGCACATATTTTTAAGGAAACGGTGACTTAGGCTTTCCGAAACGGCTTCACCTTAATATGCCGGTTTGACTTTTCAACATTTCCTTATCATATATTTTAATTACACTTTGCCCATTTGTCAATAGAAGTTTTTATATTATTTTTCCAAAACTTTTTTGACGGATTTTTCAAGCTTCACTCTCGGCAGCATAACGAGTCTGCCGCAGCCTCTGCATTTTATTTTAAAATCAGCCCCTGCCCTTAAAATTTCCCACTCATGGCTTCCGCACGGGTGAACCTTTTTCATATAAACAATGTCGCCGACGTTAAGCTCCATTTTTTTCCGCCCCTTTTTCTTCTTTAACATATACCACCCTTTGAGGATAGGGTATAACTATATTTTCTCTGTCAAAGCGCTTTTTTATACGCAGTCTTAATTTTCTTTCAACAGCCCACTGGCTGCCGGCTTCGCAGTCTGCAATAATTCTTATAACAACTGCGCTGTCGCCTAAGTCCGTTATGCCCAAAACCTCCGGCATTGATGTCATTCCCTCGGGGTCTGACACTTCAAAGGCTTTTTCAAGCTCATCGCTTAAAATATCCATAACAAACTG
The DNA here is from genome assembly GCA_021204175.1 of Clostridiales bacterium. Lineage (GTDB taxonomy): Bacteria > Bacillota > Clostridia > Lachnospirales > CAG-274 > JAJQCI01. The sequence goes on from JAJPZT010000009.1 coordinate 7,979, forward strand.
AGGGTCATGGTCATAGCTTACTGAAATTTCCAAAACCGCCCGGCTGAACTCCTTACAGCAGTTTGTGACGATTTTTATTTCGCCGTTGGGAATTATGTAAACGTCGCCGTTATAGTTTCTGAGCTTTGTTGTTTTAAGACCTATTGCTTCAACGGTTCCCTGATAGCCTTCTATTTTGACGGTGTCTCCAACTTCAAACTGATCCTCTATTAAAATAAAGGTTCCCGAAATAATATCTCCAACCAAGTCCTGTGCGCCCAAGCCCAAAGCAACGCTTCCCACTCCGGCAACAGCCACAATGGAGGCTGGGCTTATTCCGAAAATCATAAGTATCTGACAGCAAATGCAGAAATAAACAAAATATTTAAGCACGCTGGAGCACACCGTCAAAATAGTTTCACGCTTGTTTAAGTTTTTGCTTAAGGCTTTTTTCAAAAGCCTGTTTAAAAGCTTAAGAATTAAAAGACCAACGGCAGCGGAAACAATACACAAGCCTATTTTATATAAAAAATCAAATACTGCGGCAAAGCCGCCTAAGCCCATTTCCGCCGCCTGTTGTTCCAAAAATTCTCTCATTATAATATCTTCTCCCGATTATTTTGCATAAAATACAGCGTCATAAAGTGCTATCTGACCTGTACCCTCAATCTTAATTTTTATAACCGAAGTATCGGAAACGTCAATATCAAAAGCTTCGGGGGCGGAACCGGATTTCATTTTTGAAGATGTATAAACAGCCTTTCCGTCCGCATAAATCGTTACTGTCTTTTCGTTTTTATTGTTTCTTTCAACATAAGGCAGTGCAATTACACCTGAGAATGTGGCAAACTTTCCGTTAAGAGAATATTCAGCCGAGCCTTCGTTGTTAACGCTGCCGCTTTTATAAACACAGCCGCTTGTATGCTTTTGGTTAATGTTGTCAGCGCCGTTATTAACATGGCTTACGGACTGGAATGTACTGTTGTAAGAATACATATCTTCAAGAAGAGTGTCTGTCTCAACATAAACAGAGGGCACTGCTCCCAAATAAACGGTGTTTGTTTCGCCGTTCCATGTTACTTCCTTGCCGAATGCATTGGCAACGGCTCTTACGGGCAGATAGGTTGTTCCGCCGTAAATAAAAGGCTCTGCCTCAGTTGTGTCAACAACCTCGCCGTCGGCATAAACCTTAATGTTCTTATAGGTCAGTTCACCCGTTACTGTTGCCTGCTTTGCAAATACGCTTTGAACGCTTAAAACCAAAAAAGCACCCAAAAGCAAGGATAAAAATTGTTTTGCCGCACATTTCATAATTAAAAATCCTCCCTAAAAAAAAATATTATGTACATTAACTATCATAACACACAGTCTGCCCAAAGTCAATTAATGGTTTAAATTTTTGCCGAAAAAGGTTCCGGAAGCCGAAACTGCTTATCCTATAAATCGGGAAATGTCTGTTTCTATGCCTTAAACGTATGATTTGCTATTCAACACAGGTATTTGAAATTTCAAAAAACACCTGATAAAATATAAAAATAAGAATTTAAGGAATTCACGGATATTTATCAAGCTTTACAATTTCAGTTTTCTTTGTTACAATAATAATATGAATAACTTTTTAAGGAGGAATTTAAAATGGCTTGTTTTTTGGTACCTGCGGCAGAGGCTGCTGTTACGACTGTTATTAAAAAAAATGCGGACAAACGCAAAAAAGAAGGTAAGGAACAAAATATTTTTATAAGCAAAATGAATTGGCTTAACAATATGCTTTGGGGCGGCTCGGCTCTTTTGGCTTTTGAACATATTTGGCACGGAGAGCTTACCCCTTGGTTTCCTTTCCTGACAAATGCAGTAAACGCCGCTGACAGGGCGGAATTGCTTTTTGAAATGGCTATAAGCGGAACGGCTATGGCGGCTGTTGTTACTGTCGTTTGGGCTTGCGGAGTTATGGCAGTAAATTCAATCACAAAGGCAGACGGCGGGCTTTTAGAGAAGACAGCCGTAAAGGAGCAGTGAAAAATGACACTTTTGATAACTGTTTTTGCGGCGGTTATAACCGGCGTAATTTGGTATTGCACAGGCTTCAGCGGTAAAATGAAGCTGGGAGTCCTCTGCCTTATGTATACAGGGGCGGCTTTGATGTGGCTTGTGGACGCCGTTGTCGAATATATTGAAGTGGGCGCTGAATATTTCACACCTGCCCCTGCTGATATGCTGAACGATGCTTATTTGGGGCTTTCCGTTGTGGCTTTGGGGCTTGTGATTTGGTTCGCCGTTTTGTGCATAACCGACCCGGAGGGCAAGGTTAAAAAGGCTCTTTTGAAAAAACAATAAAGGGAGATTGTTTTATGACCCTTAGTGAAAAATATGATAAATTAAAGAAATATTTGTTAAGCCTTGAAGGTGTTGCCGTTGCTTTTTCAGGGGGAGTTGATTCGGCCTTTCTCTTGAAAGCGGCTCACGATGTTTTGGGGGATAAGACAATAGCCGTTACAGCGAAGTCTCAAGTTTTTCCCGAAAGAGAAATGAAAGAAGCCGAGGACTTCTGCAAAAGCGAAAGCATAAAACAAATTGTCTTTAACCTAAATCAGCTTGAAATCCGGGGTTTTAAAGATAATCCCCCCGACAGGTGTTACATCTGCAAAAAAGAGCTTATGAGCAAAATAAAGACCATAGCAGAGGAAAACAATCTTAAACACGTGGCGGAAGGCTCAAATATTGACGATTTGGGTGACTACCGCCCGGGGCTTCAGGCAGTTTCGGAGTTTAACATAAAAAGCCCTTTGCGTTATGCCGGGCTTAACAAGGCTGAAATAAGAGAGCTTTCGAAAAGAATGGGGCTTAAAACCTGTGACAAGCCCTCTTTCGCCTGTTTGGCTTCACGCTTTCCTTACGGCGAGGAAATCACAGGGGAAAAGCTAATTATGATTGACAGAGCTGAACAGCTTCTTATTAATTTGGGCTTTAATCAAATAAGGGTCAGAATACAGGGTGAAACGGCAAGGATTGAGGCTTGCGAAAAGGACTTTTCCAAGCTTTTCGAAAAAGAGACGAGAGAAAAAATAATCAGTGAGTTTAAAAAATACGGCTTTACATATATTTCTGCGGACTTACAGGGCTACAGAACAGGCAGTATGAACGAAACTCTGAAAGGGGCAGAAAAAAGTGGATAAGGCGGAACTCAACAGACTTCTTTATGCGGTGGCTGAGGGGGAAATTTCTCCCGAAGAAGCAGGGGCAAAGCTTAAAACAGAGCCCTTTGAGGATTTGGGCTTTGCCAAGCCCGACCACCACAGAAAAATAAGACAGGGCGTCGGTGAAGTAATTTACGGAGCGGGAAAAACCGCTGAGCAGATAGGCGAGATTTGCCGCTCCCTTGTTAAAGGCGGTCAGAAAAACGTTCTCATAACAAGGCTTGACAGCAAAAAAGCAGCCGAACTCAAAGCCCTTATCGACTTTAATTATTATGAAGTCGGAAAAATCGGTATTGTAGGAAATATGCCGAAGCCCGACACAGAGGGAACAATTCTTGTTGCCACAGGGGGAACAAGCGACCTTTACGCCGCCGAAGAAGCGGCTTTGACAGCTGAATTTTTAGGAAGCAAAGTCGAACGGCTTTATGACGTAGGCGTAGCCGGTATTCACAGGCTTCTTGCCCATACCGACAAAATTATGAGCGCAAGAGTAATTATAGCAATTGCAGGAATGGAAGGAGCTTTGGCTAGCGTAATCGGCGGCATTGCGGACTGCCCTGTTATAGCCGTGCCTACAAGCGTAGGCTACGGAGCGGCTTTCGGCGGCTTGGCGGCTCTGCTTTCAATGCTTAATTCCTGTGCCAGCGGTGTCAGCGTTGTAAACATAGACAACGGCTTCGGAGCAGGATATTTGGCGAATATGATTAACCATATAGGTAAATGACGAAAGGTTTATATAAAGAAAGGCAGGTAAAATTAATGGCTTATTTAGGCGAAGATATTAAAAAATTGGGCTTCGGTTTAATGCGTCTGCCCCAAAAGGACGGAGCAATAGACATTGAACAGACAAAGGTTATGGTAGATAAATTTTTGGAACAGGGCTTTACATATTTTGACACAGCCTGGGCATATGCCGGAAGCGAGGACGCAATCAGACAGGCTCTTGTGGAAAGATACCCCAGAGACAAATTTCAGCTTGCCACAAAAAACGCCGCATGGATAAACTGCAAAACAAGAGAGGACGCAATTAATCAGTTTGAGACATCTCTTAAACAGACGGGAGCAGGCTATTTTGACTTTTATCTTCTCCACAATTTGGGAGAACACAGAACAAAGTTTTTCGATGACTTTAAGCTTTGGGACTTTGTTCAGGAAAAGAAAGCGGAAGGGCTTATTAAGCACGTAGGCTTTTCATTCCACTCAACCCCCGAAGAGCTTGAAGAAATTTTAAACGCACATCCCGAAATGGAATTTGTTCAGCTTCAGATTAACTATGCCGACTGGGAAAACCCCGCCGTTCAGTCAAGAGGCTGTTATGAGGTGGCAAGAAAGCACAACAAGCCCGTAATTATTATGGAGCCTGTTAAGGGCGGAACTCTTGCGAACCCTCCGGAAAGCGTTGAAAAAATATTCAAGGCAGCTGACAGCAAGGCTTCAAGCTCCTCTTGGGCTATAAGATTTGCGGCTGATTTGGACGGAATTATCACCGTTCTTTCGGGAATGAGCAATATCGAACAGATGGAGGATAATCTTTCATATATGAAGGATTTCAAGAAGCTTTCGGACAGCGAAAGAGAAACCCTGAACAAGGCAAGAGAAGCCTTGAACGCTATTCCCTTAATTCCCTGTACAACCTGTAATTACTGTGCTAAGGTCTGCCCCAAAAACATAGGTATTTCAGGAACATTTACCGCTATGAACATTTTCAAGCTTTACGGCGACGAAGCCGGGGCAAAGCACCAGGAGGACTGGCTTGTTTCCGGTCACCAAAAGGCAAGGGCAAACGAGTGTATAAAGTGCGGAAAATGTGAGGAAGCCTGTCCTCAGCACATTAAAATAAGAGACGAGCTTGAAGAAGCGGTTAAGTTCTTTATTGAGGGATAAAATAATCCATAGGAGAAACTTATGAAAACTTTGTATATTGAGTGTAATATGGGTGCAGCGGGGGATATGCTTACGGCAGCGCTTATAGAGCTTCTTCCCAAGCCCGATAAATTTGTTGAAAGATTAAACGCCCTTGAAATTCCCGGGGTTAAAATCGAAAGAGAATTGACACAAAAATGCGGAATTTCGGGCACACACATAAGTGTCAGCGTAAATGGCGCCGAAGAAAACGAGCATATGCATCACCACGATCATCATCACGAACATACTCACGAGCATCACGAACACAGTCACGAACATCATCACCACAGCAGTCTCCGTGATGTTGAGCATATTATCGGTCATTTAAACATATCCGAAAAGGTAAAAAATGACGCAAAAGCTGTTTATTCTCTCATTGCTGAGGCAGAAAGCAAAGCCCACAACTGCGAAATTGATCAAATTCATTTTCACGAGGTGGGAACAATGGACGCTGTTGCGGATGTTGTGAGCGTATGTATGCTTATAGATGAGCTGGGAGTTGAAAATATTATTGCTTCACCTGTAAATGTGGGAAGCGGTCAGGTAAAATGCGCCCACGGAATACTTCCCGTTCCTGCTCCGGCAACAGCCTATATTTTAAGAGACGTGCCCATTTATTCAGGCAGCATTAAAAGCGAGCTTTGCGCCCCCACAGGGGCGGCTCTTCTTAAATATTTCGCAAAGGAATTTAAGCCTATGCCTGTTATGAAGGTTGAAAAAACAGGTTACGGCTTCGGAACAAAGGACTTTGAAGAAGCCAACTGTGTCAGGGCATTTTTAGGGGAAAGTGAAGGCAAAACCGACAAAATTATTGAGCTTTCCTGTAATGTAGACGATATGACAGGGGAAAGAATTGCCTTTGCGGCTGAGAGGATTTTCGAAGCCGGAGCAGTCGAGGTTTTTACAACGCCTATAGGAATGAAAAAGAACCGCCCAGGTATTATTCTTACTGCATTTTGCTTTGAAGGCAAAAAGGAAAGCGTTTTAAAGGCAATATTTAAATACACTTCAACAATAGGCATTAGAGAAAATGCTATGAACAGGTATGTTCTTGACAGAAAAGAAGATGTTATAGAAACAAAATACGGAAGCATAAGGGTTAAAAAATCCGAGGGCTACGGCGTTTCCAAAACCAAAGCCGAATTTGATGATTTGGCTGAAGCCGCCCTTGAAAACAACACAGATGTTTTCGAAATTCTGAAAAACAGCTTAAGATAATATAAAAACAATAATTTCAGCCCGAATATTAAAATTTTTCAATAATGTTGAAAGATTTGAAAAATTTGGGTTGATTTTTATTTTAGGTTATTGTAATATTAAATAAAAGCGTTCTCAATGGACAATCAACTTTTATAAGCTTTGCAGCCGGTGGGAACAAGCAAAGCTCATTACAAGGATGAAAACAAAAGGAGGATTAAAATGAGTTCTATAGAAACAAAAACAGTTAATGCAATAAGAATTTTGGGCTGTGAAGCTATTGAAAAGGCTAAGTCCGGCCATCCCGGCATAGTTTTGGGCGCAGCCCCGGCGCTTTATGAGCTTTGGGCAAACCATATGGTTCACAACCCCTCAAAGCCCGACTTCATAAACAGAGACAGATTTATAATTTCTTCAGGCCACGGCTCGGCTCTTCTCTACTCTATGCTCTGCGTTTTCAACTACGGCTTAACGGTTGAGGATATGAAGGGCTTCCGCCAGCTGGGAACATTAACCCCCGGTCATCCCGAATACGGTCACGCAAAGGGCGTTGAAATTTCAACAGGGCCTTTGGGACAGGGTATCGCCAACGGCGTAGGTATGGCTTTGGCTGAAAGAAGCTTAGGGGCAAAATTCAACAAAGGGCCTTTAAAGCCTATTGACCATTACACCTATGTTCTCTGCGGAGACGGCTGCCTTATGGAGGGTATTTCCTACGAGGCTATGAGCTTTGCCGGCGCACAGCAGCTTGGCAAGCTTATTGTGCTTTACGATTCAAACAATATAACAATCGAGGGCAAAACAGAAATTACATTTAAAGACGACATCAAAAAGAGAGTTAAGTCCGCAAACTGGCAGTATATCTGCGTAAATGACGGAAACAATCTTGAAGAAATAGGACAGGCTATCGAAAAGGCTAAGGCAAAGACCGACAAGCCCACACTTATAGAAATCAAGTCCGTTATAGGCTACGGCTCACCTAACAAGAGCGGAACCTCAGGGGTTCACGGTGCACCCTTGGGAGCAGAGGAGCTTAAAGCCACAAAGGCAAACTTGGGTCTTGACCCCGAAAAGGAATTTTTCATTGACGACGATGTTAAGGCACATATGAAAGAGGTATGCGCTAAGCTTGAAGGTCTTGAAGATGAAAGAAAAAAGGTTTATGAGGCTTACAAGGCAGAATATCCCGAGGACTATGCTGAGCTTGAAAAGTGGCTTGCCGGGGATTACGGAAAGGATCTCGAAAACTGCGAGGATTTCTGGGCAACAGACGGTGCTTTAAGGTCAACAAGACAGTGTTCCGAAATTATTCTCAACAGAGCCGCAGACTACGTTCCCAACCTTATAGGCGGTTCGGCAGACCTCTCCCCCTCTAACCTGACTGTAATGAAAAAGCGTGAATATCTGTCGCCTGAAACCCCCGAGGGAACAAACATTCACTTCGGCATAAGAGAACACGCTATGGCTTCGATTGCCAACGGTATGTATGTTCACGGCGGCTTCAGACCTTATTTCGCTACATTCTTTGTTTTCTGCGACTATCTCCGTCCGGCTCTGAGAATGCAGGGCATAATGGGTCTGCCCTTAATCGCAATTTTCTCACACGATTCAATCGGCGTAGGCGAGGACGGTCCCACTCATCAGCCCGTAGAACAGCTTGCTTCACTGAGAAGTCTGCCCAATTATGCTGTTTTCCGTCCTGCCGGACTTGCTGAGACAGCTGCGGCTTACTGCTATGCCCTTAAATCCGAAAATCAGCCTGTTGCTATTGTTACTTCAAGACAGAACATTCCCGAGGTTCAGGGTATGGGCAAGGGTGCTCTTAAAGGCGGCTATATTATAAGCGACGGCGAAAAGGAAATTCCCGATGTTATTCTTATGGCAAGCGGCTCAGAGCTTCCCCTTATTGAAGAAGGCGCAAAGACACTTTCAGCTGAGGGTCTTTCAGTAAGATGTGTAAGTATGCCCAGTATGGACGTTTTCGATATGCAGAGCGACGAATATAAGGAAAGCGTTCTGCCCAAGGCTTGTACAAAGAGACTTGCCGTTGAAGCCGGTTCAAGCTTCGGCTGGCATAAATATATAGGTTTTGAGGGCGATACAATTACTATAGATAACTACGGCGTTTCAGGCAAATTCGTTGACCTTTTCAAGAAATACGGCTTCACCTATGATAATGTAGTTGAGAAGGCTAAAAATCTTTTGTAAAATCTCATTCCGGCTCACAAACAATAAGCGGTTTTTTATTTGCAGGTGTACTTTCCGCAATCACAGCATTTTTTATAATGTCTGCGGCGGCGGTACACCTGTTTTTATCTGAGGCAAAAACAACAGCGATGGCCTCGCCCTTTTCTACTGTGTCGCCTAAACGCTTTTTCATAATAATGCCGGCGTTATAGTCTATTTTGTCGGTTTTCAAAAGTCTCCCTGCTCCCAAAGCTACAGAGGCTTTTCCTATTTTATATGTGTCGATTTCAGAAACATATCCACCTTTGTCAGCCTTAACCTCAAGGCTTTCCGCCGCCCTGCCCATAAGGCTGTAATCCTTAAGAACATCGGGGTTTCCGCCCTGAAGGTGTATAAGCTCCTCGAATTTTTCAAGTCCCTTTCCGTTAGCTATGTTTTTGTGAAGCATTTCAAGCCCTTTTTGAGAATTTTCGGCAATGCCGCCCAAAACAAGCATTTTGCTGCCCAAAGCAAGGGCGACTGTTTTAAGGTCATTGTCAACATTTCCCTTTAAGATTTCCGCCGCTTCAATAACCTCTAATGAGTTGCCTATGTAATTTCCCAAGGGCTGATTCACATCCGTTATAAAGGCGGCTGTTTTCTTTCCTGCCTTTTTGCCTGCCGCAAGCATGGTTTTCGCCAGCTTTTCGGCGTCCTCCGGGGTTTTCATAAATGCGCCGCTGCCGCACTTTACGTCAAGAACAATTGCGTCTGCTCCTGCGGCAAGCTTTTTGCTCATTATGCTGGCGGCAATAAGGGGAATGCTTTCAACAGTGCCCGTTACGTCTCTGAGAGCATAAAGCACCTTGTCAGCCGGGGCTAAGTCCTCAGTCTGACCCATTATGACTATGCCGCTTTGGTTTACCTGTTTAAAAGCCTGTTCCGCCGTTAACTCAACCCTCATTCCCGGGATAGCTTCAAGCTTATCCAGTGTTCCCCCTGTATGCCCTAAGCCCCTTCCGCACATTTTTATTACGGGAAGCCCCAGAGACGCCGCAAGAGGAGCAAGTATTAGCGTGGTTGTGTCCGCAACTCCCCCTGTGCTGTGCTTGTCAACCTTTATTCCCTTAATCGGACTTAAGTCCAAAATTTTCCCTGAATGAGCCATTTCATAGGTCAAAACAGCTGTTTCTTCATCGTCAAGCCCCTTTATGCAAATCGCCATAAGAAGGGCTGAAATTTGATAATCGGGAATTGTCCCCTGTGACGTCCCTTTTACGAAAAAGGCAATTTCGTCCTCGGTTAGCTTAAGCCCGTCTCTCTTTTTAATTATAATATCCGTAAAATTCATAAAACCCCTCCTTCTTATAAAAAAGTCTCCTTTATAACAAGAATATTTGAATTACAGTCAAATAATATTCTCAAAAGGAGACTCTCGTTTTATTATTATATTTTATAACCTGTTTCTTCTTTAAACTTTTCTCCGTAAACCCTTTGGAGGGCTTTTATGTGGGCTTCGTCCTTTCCCCCTACGGGTATTCCGTCTACACTTCTGGCCCTTGCGCATAATGTACTTGAAGAGGAAATAATCACCTCGTCGGCGTTCATAAGCTCAGTCAGAGAAAAGGGCTGAATTTTGACCTTAAGCCCGGCTGAGGGAGCAAGCTCCATAAGGTGCTTTCGGGTTATCCCGGGAAGAATAAGCTCGTCTGCCGGCGGCGTCACAAGCTCGCCGTCCTTAATTATAAGAACATTGCTGTGAGCCCCTTCCGTCACTCTGCTGCCTCTGTGAAAAACAACCTCGTCTGCGTTCGCTTCCTTTGCCCTTTGAGCCCCCAAAACAGAGGGAATAAGGTTAAGTGTTTTTATGTTGCAGAAATAAAACCGCTTGTCCTCAAGGCTTATAAGGTCATAATCCCTGTCAAAGGGCGTCATTTCAAGGGGAGACGCAAAAGCCATTAGATTTGGCTTTACGCCCTCGGGAAAGCTGTGACCTCTCACCGCACATCCTCTGGAAGCCTGCCAGTAGACCATACAGACCTTATCCCTGTCAAACATATCCGCCAATTTGTTTAAAACCTCTTTAAGCTCATCTCTTGACATATGGAATTTTATTTCCAAAAGTCTGCATGAGTTAAAAACCTGTCTATATGCTCATCAAGGGCAAAAATTTTTCCGTTTACAGCGGCTGCGGCATCATAAACTCCGTCTCCGAAATAAAGAGCCCTGTCTGTTACGGGAACGGAAATCTCGCTTATCCGTCCGAATTTTCCGTTGTAATATGCAGCGTCTGTCACCTTTCTTCACCTTGCCTTTTTTGTTTGCTTTTTTGTAATAACAAAAACAAACCTTTCATATATTAATTAAAAACCAATCTAACCGGAGGAACAGCCTTGAACACAAAAATAGTTGTAGTCCAAATAAAGGACATAATCAAAAAATCTGTCTTTATAGTTATCTGCGCCGCCGTAATTATAGGAATTGTCGCCTTTCTAAGCAGCAAAACCCCAAAAACAGCCTACATACCGGGGACGTATTCCTCTGAAATTATTCTGACCGGAAGTCCCGTTGTTATTGAGGTAACCGTTGATAAATCTTCCGTCACAGATATAAGAATGCTGAATTTTTCCGAAACCCAAGAGGTGTTTTATCCCCTTATAGCCCCTTCCTTTGAAACCATAAGAGAAGAGATTCTTTCCGCCCAAACCACTGACATAGAACTGACGGAAAACACCGAAACCTCCGCTTTGCTTTTAAGCGCCGTTAATGCCGCATTGACCGCCGCTGAGGTGGAGTAGCAATACTTTGCAGAAAATCAGATTGTCAGAAAACTAATTAGAACCAAAAATCAAAAATTTGTGAACAACTGCTTTTCTTTCAGCGTCGCAGACTTAAATCCGCAAGGCAGGCTCTGCCCTCGTCGAACCTCGTTTTGCTCATTTATTTATGCGTAAACGCATAAATAAGATGTTGCCAACGGGTTCTCCTTAATCGTTGAAAACCAAGGTTTTCAACGATTAAGGAACACTTCCGCAGTGCATCTTTTTTCTGTGTTTACACAGAAATGAATGCACGTAGGCAAGTGTGACGCGGACTGAAACTTTTCTGTGAAGTTGACGCTTTCAGAAGTTTTCTCTGACGAGAAAACTCGCACTTCGTGCGACGCCGATGTCTTTCGGGTTCACAGCGTCAACTTTGCGGAAAACTTGATGGTTTCTACCTTAGACTCTTCGCAAAAATGTGTGCATTTTTGCGAGACGTTAGTAAGGCTTCAGCTGTCCGCCGTTAGGCAGAACATAAGTATCTTGATTAAGCCATATATTTCTTGAATCCGTTGTATCGTAATAAATATCAAAGCCGTTGTCAACTATATTATTAAAGCCGGAATCGCCGTGGTTTTCAATATATCCCACATAGCTGTCACTTGTAAGAACCCACTTGTCGCTTGCGCTTAAAAGCTCAACATTAACTGTGCCCTCCTGATGGGGGTTTAATGCTCCCGTATAAACAGAGCTGTTTTTAAGAATAAGGGTTGCGCTTGCCGCCCAGTTTGAAAGAATATCGCCCTTTGCATCCTGACCGTCAAGAGTAAGAACCGAGGCTGCGCCTTTGGCATAGGCGTTTGATGTGGTGTCGATTTTGCTGTTTAAAAGAGTTCCGCTTGACTCAAGTGTGCAGCCTGTTACATAAATATCCGCATTTGTGTTTATAATCTCAAAAACAGCCTCTCCGTTATCTGAAGTAAGATCTGTGCCTTTAAATGTAGCAGTGCAGGTTGTAGTATAGTCTGAAGCGGTTTTCGCCGTTGATGTAACTCTGAAAAGTGCAGCCGATCCCGTAAGAGATGCTCCCTCAACATGAACGCTTGCGTTGCCTACGGTTTCAATTGCCGCATCTGTCAGTGAAGTATACTCGCCGCCCTTTAAAACAAGCTTTTCGGCGGAACTCCTGAGAGCAGGCGCACCGCTGCCGTGAGCTTTTAAGGTGCAGTCGTCAAGCTCTGCATTTGCCCCTTCTCCCGAAATATTTACCGCAGGAGTATTTGATGACTTGTTTGTAAATGATGAGTCGGAAATATTCACTGTTGAATTATCGCTTACAAGAACAGGAGTTGAGTTTTCTGCGTTGATAACAATTTCGCTGTCTTTAATTATCAGAGTGTTTTCTCCGTCCTGAACGTTAATTCCGTTTGAATATGTTCCCGAATTGTTTATTGTGGTCTTTGACATATTAAGAGTTGAACCGTTTCTCAAAACTACTGCCGAGTTTACGCCTGAAGCGCCGGTATTTACAGAGGAGGTTGAATCTCCCGATTTATCAATTGCGGAGTTATCCAGTGTAAGGCTTGCGCCGTTCTGAATTATAATGCCGGACTTTCCGCCGTCGATTACACTGATTTTTTCACCGCTCAAAGACGCTTCAATTCCGTCAATAAGATAATTTGTGTCAATAGATGTTGTAATGCTGTATTTTGAGTCTGCGCTTTCCACATTAACGCTTGTGCTTCCGTCTACAATAATGCCGCTTGCTTCAGCCTCGGCTTCTTCTTCCTCAATGCCCGCTTTATAAAATACAACTGCCATTTCGGCTCTTGTCATAGTGTTTTTAGGCAAAATCATTCCGTCGGAACCACTGACTATGCCTAAAGAAACAAGAGTGCCTATGGCTGAAAGCTTGTCGCTGTCTACATCCGCCGAATCATAAAAGGAAGCCAAATTCGATGTTATATCGCTGTCATCAATTGTTCCGTCTGCTTTAAGACACTTAAAAAGCATTTCGAAAGCGTCCTGACGGGTTATATCGTCTGTGGGGTAAAACAGCTCTCCCGAGTCTACAATATCCGCTGCGGCAGCCCACTTATAGGCATTTTCATAATACACTCCGGCTTCAACGTCCTCAGGCAGAACTGCGCTGTATGAGCCGCTTTCTCCGAACTTGTTGTAAAGCATAATAACAAAGTCGCAGCGTCTTATATTAGCCGCCGGTCTGAAATAGCCGTCTTCGAAGCCTGTTACAATGCCCTCTGCATAAAGACTGTCGATTGCTTCACAAGCCCAGTCGTATTTTGAGGTTACGTCCTTGAAATTTTCAGATGCACCAAAGGTGCAGACCTGACTTAACATAACAGCCGCCGTAAAAAGCCCCACTGTTCTCATAGCCGTTTTTTTCATAGCTTATACACTCCTTTTTATTAATAAATTTCATTGAGAATTGACAAAATTCTCACATCGTCGTTTATTACCGAACCTATTACCTCTGTTTCCGCATTAAACCTTACATATTCACCGGAAGCGCTTATAACAGTCAGCGCCCCTTTAATGCTTTTATCGCCTTTTCGATAGCTTCTTATCATAGCCTCAAGCTCTTTTCTGCTGTGGGGGCTTATAAGCCTTTCTCTTACGCTGTCTCTGAAGCAGTCTCTAGCTGTAATTATATAGCCAAGCCTTTCCTTTAGGTTATCAGACATATAAAGCTCCATATCCTTAAGGTTAAGCTCGAAAACATAATATGAAGAAGCTCTGCACACAAGCTCAAGCCTTCTCGCCGTAAGCTCCGCCCTGCCCTGAAGCCCCATCATCTTCTCGGAGGATATAAGAACGGAAACTATTTCGCCGCTTCTTCTGTCCTTCATAATATAGTCTGAAAACCAGTGAATACCCCCGGCTTTGTTTTCAAGCCTCAGGTTTAAGCTTGCTCCGTTGTCGCTTGATGAATAAAATTCTTCAAAGGTACGGAACGCCGTACTTCTATCGCCGCTGTAGATTATTCTCTCAAATGACCCTCTCAAAAGGCTTTCTATTTCGCCCCTTTCATAGCCCAAGCCCTCTGCAAAAGCATCTGAATAATATGTAATATGTCCCGGTCTGTCGGGCATATGCTTCAAATAAAACACACCCAAAACACGGCTCGCCCTGTCATATCTGTCAAGCCTTGAAACAAGCTCGGAGTTTACTCTTTTCAAATAAAATACAGAAATAAGAGCTACAGCCACAGTAAGCCAGAAGAAGCCAATGCATAAAACAATCGCCGGATAAAAATAGCTTTTTATAACCTTTTTATATTCTACGCCGCTTATAACAGCCGCAAGAGCGCAGTCGTTTATTTCAAGAGGCATAGCCAAAAGCCTTATGTTTTCTCCGTCGTCTCCGTAAGAGTTTTCTTTAATGAAAACGGCTCTTCCTTCAGAAATGCCTTCGTTAAATTTAGACAAGTTGTCCGAAGATAAAATATTGCCTATGTTTTTATCGTTCTGAAGGTCGCCGCCTAAAATTGTTCCTTCGCTGCTTATAAGCCCGTAGCTCAAGCTGTCGGTTAAAAGAGTGTTTTCATAAAAGCCGGAGGCATAATCCGCACAGCAAATTCCTCCTATAACTCTTTTTCCGTGAAAAACAGGAACGCAGCTTAAAAAGCACTGCTCCTGGTCAATTGAAACCAAAACCCCTCTGACAATGTTTCCTCCGAAAAGCTCTGAGAGCCACTCTTCGCCCTCAAAGCTGTAAATTCTGCCGTCAGTGTTTTTTAAAACCCCCTCTGCGTCAATTACCCCCAGCATATAGCTGTCTACGGCGCTTTCCGCAGCTCTGAGCCTGTTTAAAATGTAGCTTTCTTCGTTTTCCTCCGCAAGAGAAGCAATTGCCGAAAGCATTTTAACGTCGTCCTCAATACGGAGGGCAATGTCGGAACAGCCCCTTTCAACGTTTGAATAAAGCTCTTCCGTCATTTTTTTGTCAAGAGACTGAGCGCTTAAAGCAAAAAACAGCAAATAGACCGCAGCCGCCAAAGCCAGCAGAGCCGCAATCGTAAAAATATACCTTCTGTTTATGCTTTTAATGTTTTTGTCGCCGTTTATAACATTCATAAATTTATCTGCTTTCTTAAAACCCTAATTAAATGTTCATTTCTGCTTTGCAAATACCACCTACCACAAAAGTTGATTGCTCCATGCTTCGCATTCTCGCAATCAACCCGATAATTCGCACCCGGGCTTATCAGCCCTATGTGCTCATTACGGGTTAGGTTCTCTAATGTCCAATCATCTATGCAAGCAAGCTTGCCTATCTGATTAGCCATTGAGAACACTTTTAAATAAAGGTACATTTTGATTATATCAAATTTATAACAACATTTCAATATCAAATATTTTTTCTGCGTGTTGAAAAAGGCTTTTCTCTGTGATATAATGCCTTTAAAGAAATCGGAATAAGTGTAAAAGAAAGAAGGGATAAATATGTCTGAAATCAATACGGAATATTTGCAAAAATGTTTGGATACTCTTGAAAGATCCTATGATATGCTTAAGATTACAGATGAAGACACAATAGACTATGAGCTTTACCGCAATTCTTTGGTGAAAAGCTTCGAAATGACCCTTGAACAAAGCGGAAAGCTTCTGAGAAAAAAGATTGCTCCTTATCTTGTTTCTAAAAAAGCCGCAGACTCCCTTACCTTTAAAGAAATTTTCCGCCACGCCCACAAATATTCTCTTCTGACTGAAGAAGAAACTTTAAGGTGGATGAATTATCGTGATAACAGAAACTCAACCGCCCACGATTACGGACAGAACTTTGCGGACGAAACCTTGACTTTAATTGAAGATTTCTTAAAAGATGCCAAACATTTAAAAGAGGTAATAGACAATGCTTGATGTTAAGGAAAAATATCTCAAAATGCTGACAGAAGTTTTTGAAAGCTACTGCCCCAAAGCCGAAATTTGGGCATACGGCAGCAGAGTTAACGGAGACTGTCATTCGGGCAGCGACCTTGACCTTGCCGTAAAAAGCTTCGGCGGTGAAAAAAAGTCGGTAAGAGAACTGAGAAATCTTATAAGCGACAGCAATGTTCCGTTTTTAACAGATGTGAATGAATTTGACAAACTGCCAAAATCCTTTCAGGACGAAATTATCAAAAACTATGTTATAATTTATCCGAAACAAAAATCCTGTGACAGCCAAAAGGAGAAACCACTATGAACCGCAGACAGATTATTTCGTCTCACAACCCTATTTTGACTGAGCCGACCCCCGACTCGCCCTTCACAGTCGGCAGCGGTTCTTTTGCTTTTACGGCGGATATAACAGGGCTTCAAACCCTTTACGATGAATACACCATCCCCCCTCTCTGCGCAATGGCTGAATGGGCGTGGCACGAAAGCCTAAACACCGCCGGTAATTATGAATACACCTACGCAGATCTCAAACAAAACGTCTATGATTTCTGCGGAAGAAAGGTTTATTACCCAAGAACCAAATTTAAAGGCAATGAAGGGGTCTATGAACACCTGCGCCGAAACCCTCACAAATTCAATCTTTTAAGGCTTTCATTTAAATATAAAGGCGAAAAAATAACCTCGGCTATGCTCAGTGAAACAAAGCAGTGTCTTGACCTTTATTCGGCAGTTATAAAAAGCTCCTTTAGCTTGGCAAAAGAGCCTGTTTCCGTCACAACCCTTTCCTCTCACTCCTCCGACACCTTGGCAGTTAAGGTTATCTCTCCCTTTTTAAAGAAAGGGCTTTCCCTTTCCTTAGACTTCCCCTACCCTGACTGCGGAATAACAGGCTCGGATTGGGCAGCGAAGGATAAGCACGAAACAGCCCTTAAACCCCTTTCAGAAGGCTTATACGCAATAGAGCGAAAAGCAGACAGAGCCAATTATTTTGTAAATATTAAGGCTTCGGGCTGCTCTTTAAAACAGACCTCAAGCCACGGAATAACCATCTCCCCCGAAGAGGAAACGGTTATTCTTACATTAACCCTTTCAAAGGAAAAATCTTCTCTTTTCCCCTCATATGAAGAAGCGGAAAGCTCCTCTCTTGCCTTTTGGGAAAGCTTTTGGGAAAAGGGCGCATTTATTTCAGCCGAGGGAAGCCAAAGGGCAAAAGAACTTGAAAGAAGGATAATTCTTTCCCAGTATCTTTCAGCCTTAAACAGCTTGGGCTCTATGCCCCCGCAGGAAACAGGCTTAATCTGCAACAGCTGGTACGGAAAGCCCCACCTTGAAATGCACTTTATTCACAGCGTATGGACTGCTTTATGGGGAAGAGCAGAGCTTTTGGAAAAAAGCATAAACTGGTATAAAGAAATTCTCCCTGCTGCAAGAGAAAACGCCGCACGAAACGGCTATAAGGGCGCAAGGTGGACTAAAATGGTCAGTCCCGCAGGTAAGGACTGCCCTTCAAAAATTTCACCCTTTATAATTTGGCAGCAGCCCCACATTATAGAAATGCTTGAGCTTATTCGAAAAGAAAAGGCTTTGACTTCCGAGAAAGCCGCTCTTGATTTCGTCCGTGACAACTATATATTGGTTAAGAAAACTGCGGATTTTATAGCCGATTATGTTGTATATGACGAAAAAACAGACACATATAACATTGAGCCGCCGGTTATTCCCGTTCAGGAGCGTTTTAACCCCGAGGACGTCAAAAACCCCTCTTTTGAGCTTGCCTATTTTAAACATTCTCTGAAAATTGCCCTAAGCTGGGCAAAGCTTCTTAACAAGGCTGAGCCTAAATGGCAGGAAGTATCGGAAAAAATTGCTCTGCCACCTGTTTCGGGCGGTCTTTATCAGGCTCACCAAAATATAACCGACACATTTAAGGAAAAAGCCACAGACCACCCTTCTATGCTTATGTCTTTGGGGTATCTTAACGGTGAGGATACAGACAAAGATGTTATGAAAAGCTCTCTTAAAAAGGTGCTCCGGGTGTGGGATCTGCCCTCTCTTTGGGGATGGGATTTTGCGGTGATTTTTATGACTGCTGCAAGGCTGGGTCTGTATGACACTGCCTTTGACTGTATTTTAGCGGAAGAGCCCAAAAACCGCTACACAAAAAACGGAAACAACGCCCAAATCGGCAGAACAGACCTTCCCCTGTATCTTCCTGGAAACGGCTCTCTTTTATTGGCAATGGCAGTTCTTATAAATATTTTAAAAGCCCCGTCAGGGGAAAAAACATTTTCGGACATAACCCTTAAGTGGGAAAACTTTGACATAATTTTAGATTAAGAGGTAATGCAAATGGAAAACAACTTTAATGACAAAAAAATTGCCGTTGTGGGGATAGGCGGCGTAGGAGGATATATCGGCGCACTTTTGGCGAAAACCTATCCTCACGTAACCTTTGCCGCAAGGGGAAAACGAAAGGAAAGCCTTGAAACAAATGGATTAACCCTTCACAGCGAATATAAGGGCGAAATAAATGTTTTTGCGGAAAACGTAACGGAAACCGCTTCTCTGCCCCCACAGGATTACATATTTATATGCGTCAAAAACTATTCTCTTGAAGGGGTTTTAGCCGAAATTGCTCCTGCGGTTACGGCGGAAACAGTTATAATTCCCGTTATGAACGGAATTGACAAGGGTGAAAAAACAAAGGCTCTTCTGCCCCGGGCTATGGTCATCGACTCCCTCATTTACATAATTTCCTACTCAAACCCGGATTTTTCAATTACTCATCAGGGCAAATTCGCCGACATAAAAATAGGGGTTAAACGCCCCACCGAAAAAGAAAAAGAGAAAACCGCCGAGGTCTGTGCTTTGCTTAACAAAGCCGGCGTTGACTGCGTTGCCGCCGAAGACATAGAGCTTGAAATTTGGCGAAAATACATACTTAACTGCGCCTATAATGTGGCAACTGCCTATTACAACAACACAATAGGCGAGCTTCGCGACGACCCTAAAAAAGCAGCTGAATATGAAGCTCTCGTAGACGAAGCCTGCACTGTGGCAAAGGCTAAAGGGGTAAAAATTCTTTCCTCACACAGAGACGAAATAATTTACCGCTTTTATAACGAACACCCCTATAACGCCACAAGCTCTCTCCAAAGGGACATAAACGCCAAACGCCCTGCGGAGCTTGAAACCTTCGGGGAATATCTGACGAAGGAAGCGGAAAGGCTGGGGCTTTCCGTCCCCGTTTCTCTCAAAATGTATGAGGGCTTAAGAGAAAAAATATAAAAGCACAAAAGGAGTCAAAACCATGATAATTCCATATAATCCGGAATATAAAGACCGGGTATATGATCTTTTAAATAAGTGTATTTTACCC
>JAJPZT010000057.1 GCA_021204175.1 Clostridiales bacterium
CTTCCACTTTCTAATTTTAGCGATTTAAAGTGGAAGTTAAATTTACACTTCAGCTTTTTTTGTTTCGGCCTTCTTTGTGTATATCTGCTTTGGGGAATAAAATCATCCAAATTTTTCCCGAAATATTGCTTAACTATAGTTTTTATCAAATCGCTCTATAATATTTTTATTATGTCAGTCATGAAAAAAGTGAATTCATCTTGTTCTTAATCTTTTTTCGACGTTTCTCTGTCTCCTCCTCATCACATCTTATTGTAAGTACCGACCCCTCCTCGGCGTTATCCGGTATAATAGTTTTCGGAATCATTACGGTAGTTAAGTCCTCAAGCTCCACAACCGCAAAATCATTTTCAAATCTGTCAATAATAACCTTCATTTTAATATCCCTTTCCTTACTCCGGCGGATTACACCTTGAACAGGGGCTTAAGCCCTTGTTTTTAGCTTCGGCAACAGTTGTCTCGATAGATGAGCTTTTAAGATAAGAACAGCCTGCTCTGTGATATTTCGACCCTGTGTTTGTTATGTAAACTACTTCGCTGTCGTTTCCGCTGCTTACTGCTTCGTTTGCTTCGGTCATAGCCGATTGAGCCGTCTGAGCCTCCTGTGAAGCTGTTTCGCCTTCGCTGCTCGGGGGAGCATTGGCTTCAACAGTTGATTTAAGCTTGTCTATAGTGTAGTTGACGCCGTCGGAGGTTACTACGATAGTTCCCACCTCGTCAGTTCTGTAAATATTAACTCCGGCACTGTTTAAAACCGCCAATGTCTCCGCCGTGGGGTGACCGTAGCTGTTGTCCGCCCCTACGGAAATTATTGCCTCTTTGGGGCTGACCGCCTTAACAAAGGCTGCGGAGGTAGAGGACGAACTGCCATGATGCCCTACCTTTAATATATCCGCCTTTAAGTCATAGCCTGCGGCAATCATGTCATTTTCGGAGGTCTCTTCGGCGTCTCCCGTAAACAAAAATGAATTTTGATTGTATTCAAGCTTAACTACTGCGGAACAGGCGTTGTTGTCATCATATATTTTAACAGGACCTGCAAAATAAACCTTGAGTCCCTCTGTGTCAACAATTGTCTTTCCTGCCAAAGCATAAACAGCTTCACAGCCGTTGTTTGAAACGGCGTCAATCATATTTTCGAATGTTTGTGTGGTATGCTCCTTTTCCGGCATATAGAATGTACCTACGGAAAAAGTGTTTAAAACCTCAGCCATTCCGGTGATGTGGTCAGCATCGGGGTGGGTCGCCACCACATAATTTATACTGCTGTAGCCGCAGCTTTTTATGTAGCCCGGAACAATTCCCGTTTTAGGCCCTGCGTCTATAAGCATAGTTTCATTATTTGGAAGCTCAATAAAAATCGCATCCCCCTGACCTACGTCTATAAAATGAACCTTTAAGCTGCTGCCTGCGGATGTCTGCTGTTCTGCTTCAGCCGCGCCTTTCCAGCTTTCGGGAATTTCCACCTCACCGACATTATCGCTGTTTGTTATTATAACAACGGAATTGTCACTGTCCCAGCCCACATTAAAATTAAAGCTTTCCGCAATAAATCTAATGGGCAGCATAGTTCTGCCGTTAATAATCTGCGGCGCAGTGTCGAGAGTTTGGGCTTCATCATTTAAATAGGCAGTAGTTGAATTTATTATAAGCCTTATTTCATCATTGTTATAGCTTAAAATTGCTGTTTGACTTTCCCCATTCCACTCTACAGTTCCGCCGAATTCTTCAATTACGGCTCTTATAGGCACAAGAGTTCTGCCGCCTATAATAACCGGTGCAGTGCCTCTGCCCTCATCAATCTCTTTTTCCGTTCCGTTTGCCAGCATTACCGGGTTGTCAATCTGCAGCAATATAAGCAGGCTTTCCTCAGCCTTCGCCGTAACGGTGTTAAAGCTCACCGCCGAAAACAGCATAACGAAAACCGCAAAAACTGCCGCAAACCTGTAAAATAATCTGTTCCTGCTCATAATTTTTCCTCCTTATATAAATTTATTTATTACTTTGTTACGAATATTTCCAACATTCAAAAGGGATAATCAGGCTGCGCTGTCAGCTTCAGACCGTTCTCTTCTGCGTTGGGCTTCTTCAAGGTCCTCTTCGTCAATTATTCTATTATCCATTAGATAGCTGCAAATATCATTGCTTCGCTGTACATCATATATAAATGTGCCGTAAAACTCTTCTTCCGATAATAATTCTGCTGTAGTTCCGTTTTCAACAAGGAATTTAACAATATCAAAATACCCGAACTTAACAGCCGTTTCAAGGGGAGTTTGCTCATATCTGTAGGTTGAGCCCTCAAACATAAAGGGAGTATTAAAGTCATTTGCTCCCAGCTCCTTTAAATATTTTAGTGTTTCAAGGTCGCCGTAGGTCACACAGTTATCAATAGCAATAAGCATTTCATTTTCACTGAGCCCGTCGCAAAACCGAAGAGCATATTTAACGGAGTCTGTATCGCTTATACCGAACATATCCAAGATATGTCTTTCGTTAAGACCTTCCGAACGCCTGTTCAAATCACAGCCATTATCTATAAAATATTTGATTATTTCAGGGGTACTGTTTATGGCGGCATAAAAAGCCTTTTCATAATTTACATCGGCGCCGTAGTCTATTAACAGCTTTACCATTTCAAAATTTCTATTGTATACGGCATAATAAAAACAGTCATTTACATCTTCGCTGTTTAAGGACAAAACATATTCGGCAGTT
Source organism: Clostridiales bacterium (assembly GCA_021204175.1). GTDB lineage: Bacteria > Bacillota > Clostridia > Lachnospirales > CAG-274 > JAJQCI01. The sequence continues at coordinate 2,719 of JAJPZT010000057.1, forward strand.
TCAACAGTGCTGTACAATACTGCATACCTTAAAATGTTCATATATGTTTTTTCTTCTATAAATCTTAAATTTGCACCTTGTTCAACCAGATAATCAATATTGTCAATATTTCCACACATTACCGCAATTCTAAGTAAGTAATCTATATCCGTATCTTCTGTTATATGCTTTGCAAAAATATCACTGCCGCACGCCGCCGCTATTCCGTATAAAACAAGATCCTCGTCACATTCATCATTCTCTGAAAATGTGCCGTTAAACGCCTTAAGCAAATTGCTGTCGGAGCTGCCGTCATAATTATTTATTAAAACATAAAGAGAATCAATCTCGGGCAATATATTACAATAAGAATTTATGCTGTAGCGCTTTAACCTGTCCCTTACTTTGTCAACTAAATTATTGATGTTATTTTCAGTAACAACCGCCCCGTATTCAAATAGAGATATGTAATAATCCACAGAACATCGTTCATCTACCATGGTGTCAATAATTTCTTCGCCGTATGTATCCAAATCGACCTTGGGCAAAAGTGCGTAAAAAACAGTGCTGTCATATAAAATTTTTTCAAACACAATCTTATCCGACAAACCCAAAAAAGAAGGATCTGTCATATTCGGGTCTATATCATAGCTCAATATAGTTTGAACCAGTCTGTCAATTATCGCTCCTTCTTTGCTGTTCACCGCATAAACCAAAGGCGAATATGTACCTCCGTGACTTGTTTCAAATTTGTTGGGGTCGGCTCCCTCATTAACGGCTTCTATAAATTCCTGCTCGTTAATGTCAACAAGTGCCCTATACATTTTTTCGTCTTCCTCTGTATAGGTCGGTATACGGGAAGCCAAATCTGCACATGAAGAAAGCAGAGTGCTTATCAATGCTAAAAAAATGATACTTCTGATTTTTTTCATAATAAATTTTCTCACCTTTTATAAATAACCGATATAATTTAAAATAAATAATCGCCGAATAAATATACGGTATAAATATAATTTAACACATTTACCGCCATTCTTCAAGTATAAATAAATTTTTTACGCAACAAAAAAACCGCTGTATAAAGCGGTCAAAAAAATGAGCCAGCCGGGACTCGAACCCGGGACAGCATGATTAAAAGTCATGTGCTCTACCACCTGAGCTACTAGCCCATATAAAATTAAAACGGAATATACCGATTTGAGGGTGGATAGTGGGACTCGAACCCACGACCTCCAGAGCCACAATCTGGCGCGCTAACCAACTGTGCCATACCCACCATACAAAATAAAAAACGTGTCAGAAGGGACTCGAACCCCCGACCCACGGCTTAGAAGGCCGTTGCTCTATCCAGCTGAGCTACTGACACATATAAAACAAATATCGGGGTGACAGGATTCGAACCTGCGACCTCCTGAACCCAAATCAGGCGCGCTAGCCAAGCTACGCTACACCCCGTTAATAATAAACCTAAGGCAAAGGTAGGCAACAGGAATATTCCTAAAAAAAAGGCTTGAGCCTATGCGGCACCCCGCCTTAAAAATTAAAATATAAATTTATAATTAAATAAACTTATCTAACTGACCCGTACGGGAATCGAACCCATGTCTCAGCCGTGAAAGGGCCGTGTCTTAACCGCTTGACCAACGGGCCAAAAACTCCCCGAGTAGGATTCGAACCTACAACCTATCGGTTAACAGCCGAGTGCTCTACCGTTGAGCTATCGAGGAATATCTAATGCTTAATAAGATTACCACAAAAATGTAAATTTGTCAAGCACTTTTTTAAAAAATATGACCTTATATACCGAAAAAGAAAACACACTGATAATTTTGGGGAAATGTAGGA
>JAJPZT010000093.1 GCA_021204175.1 Clostridiales bacterium
TTGTTTTTCTCATAGCTATATTATACCATAATCTGAGCCATTTGTCCACACCCATAAGTATAAATTTAAACCGGGAGCATATTTTTTTATACACTCTGCGACATAGTCCGTCATATATTTTTCAGCTTTGCTTTCGTAGGCGCAAACTCCGTCCTTCTTCTCAAAGGGATAGTTTAAAATAAGTGAAGAGGGATATTCCTTTCTTGCGGCTTTTAAATATTTGGGACTTATTCTGAAGCCCCCTAAGCCTATATCTATAATTTTATCAGGGGAGACGCAAGAAAAGCAGTCTCTTATAAATTCGTCATAGGTTTCTTCAAAATTATCCGTTTTTAAGATAGGATCAAAAGAAAGTCTCACCTTAAAGCCCAAATCGGCGGCTTTTTTTACGGCTTTAAGCCTTGATGACAGTGACGGAGCAAATTTTTCGCATTTTTCTGCGGTTTCCTTTGGTGAAAGTGTAAACGCCAAAATGAAGTTATCGAGAGGTTCTTTCCCTTCCAAAAAGCTTATGTCGGAACATTTTGTTCTGAGTTCTATTTTTACATTTGGGTTTTCAGCCGCAAAGTCATACCATCTGCCGCAAAGCCCCAAAAGCTTCTCGAAGGCAAGTAAGTCCGTATCATATGAAACGCAGAGGAAAATCTCTTTATTTTCAGAGATCCTTTTCACGTCCTTAAAGTAGTCATTGATGTTTGTGAAAACAACAACATTCCCCGAAGGGTACATACCCCTTAAGTAGCAGTATTCGCAGTCATAAAGACAGTTTAACACAAATGAGGTGTAATAAAATTCATCGTTTCCGAAGCTTTGACAAAAAGGTGCTCCTTTGTAAACCCTTTCCCCTTTGTTTTCAGCCAAAATAAGAGCCTGAGCTTGTTTTTGAGCTGAAAAGCTTTGACCGGGTCTGTTAAAAACGTCCTTATAATGGTTTATTGAAATAATTTCGGAAGTCTCAAAGGGGCTTAAAATATCTCTGACATAGGGACTGTCTGCAATGCTTTTTTCAACATATATATGAGAAAATTTTTTATAATACACGTCTTTTGATTTTTTCAAGAACATCACGCCCTTCCGCTTTTGTTTTTACCCGGGGTAAGCTTTTTAAAAGCTCTAAAGGATTTCCTCCTTTAAGGCTGTAAAAGCCCAACAGCTCCTTTAAAATGACAGTTTGTGAAACGGTCAGGCGAAGCTTTTCTGCCTCTTTAAGCATTTCCCCTGTAAGGTCAAAGCCCGTTTCAACAGGGGGTACAGTATTTATTTTTTCAATAATATCTTCTGCATATTCCTTAACAAGACAGTAAATTTTATTTTGGTTTAAAACCTCAAAATCTCCCTTATCGGAAACAATCTTAATAAAGAAGCACCTTTCCGAGGAAAAATGACCTCTGACACATTCGAAAACAGCAGCACCCTCCATATCGCAAAGCCTACCCTCGGGGATATTCCTTTCAGGCTTCAAACAGGTTATAAGCTCCCTTTCGGGATAGCCCAAATCATAGACCAAATCCGGGAAGTATTCTTTTTCCAACCCCGGAAAGCTTATTTTATTGCAGAGGAAAATGCCTTTTTCGTCACCTCCGCAGATACCTATGTTCAGAAAAATGTCCCCTTTATTTGGCTCTTCTTTTCCCAAAACAAAGCCCAAAGCAGAGGCTGAAGTTAAAACTCCAGCCCCCGTAACAGTCAATATATAATTTTCGTTCTTAAACACCCTGACCCTGCCGAAGGAAAAATCCTCCTTAAGCCCCAAAAGCTCAATAAAGAGCTTGGCTTCGCAGAAAAGGGCTGTCGACAAATAAATCATAGTGCGTTTTCCTTAAATATCGAAAAGTTTGTAAATTTTATAGATTATAACCGCCGATTCGGCTCTTGTGGTTCGGCTTTGAGGGTTAAGTCTGCCCTTGCTGCCGCTGACAATGTTTATAAGAACAAGGTTGGCTGTGCTTTGTTTAGCATAGTCCGCAACGGAAGAGGCGTCGGCGAATTTATCCAAAACGGAGAGGTTTGCGTCAGCCAAATTAGCCTTAAGTGAAAGGGCTTTTTCCGTCATAACCATCATATCCTGTCTTGTTATATAGCCCTCAGGGCCGAATTTTCCGCTGCCTGTTCCGCTGACAACGCCCAAAGCCTTGGCTGTTCCCACTGCATTGGCGTAATATTTGCTTTCGGCTACGTCTGAGAAGTTTTCGGAATATTCTCCCTCAAGCCCTAAAACATTTACAAGCATAAGCAGGAAGTCAGCACGCCTTACGTTGTCCGCAGGAGCAAAGTTGTTATGACCTACGCCGCTGACAACACCCTGAGCCGCAAGGGTTTCAACAGCTTCTTTTGCCCAGTTGTAATAGGCTGTCATATCGTTAAAGTTAATGTTTACAGGTGCGGATGTAGTTGCTTCTGTAACTGCTTCAGTAACGGCTTCTGTTGCCGCTTCGGTCTGAGCCTGTGTAACGGCTTCCGTTGTAGCTTCGGTTACTGTGTCGGCAGAAGTACTTGTGCCGTAATATGAAGTCAGGAAGTTAGCCATAGTGGTGTTCCCTTTTACAAGCCCGTATCTGAAGTGAATTTCACCGGATATTTTTGAAATCTGCCTGTTTAAAGCAAGCTGACGGCTTATTTCGTCCGTTCCGTACCAGACGCTTGTTTCCGAAGCGCCGCTTGAGCGGTATGTAGCCATTCCTATGTATAATTTTGTAGAGCAGTCGGCAAGCTGCTCAGCCCACCAGTTTGCCAAAACCTGATAGTCGGCCACTGTGTAGCCTATGTTCCAGTAAATCTGAGGAGCTATGTAGTCAAGCCATTCGCTTTGAGCCCATTTTCTTGTGTCCGCAAAATAGCTTGTGTAGGATTCGTTGCCTGTTGTGTCAGAGCCCTCTGCCATTGTGGCTTTGTTTGCCCAAATTCCCGTAGGGGAAACACCGAAAAGAATGTCGGGGTCGGCGGCGTGAAGCTGAGTGTTAAGCTCCTTAATCAAAAGGTCTACGTTGTTTCTTCGCCAAGCCTCGATTGAGGTAAAGCCCGAGCCGTATTTGGCAAAGGTTACGCTGTCGTCAAAGCCTGTTCCCGGGTAGAAATAGTCGTCCATATGAATGCCGTCTATGTCGTAGTTGTTGACAATTTCCAAAGCACCCTCTACGAGCATGCTTCTGACCTCGGGCAGACCGGGGTCGAAATAATATTGATTGTCGGTATATTTAATTATGTAGTCCGGGTTTAAAACCGCCGGGTTGTTTGCCGCCAAAGACTTAAGCTCTGTGTCGTTTGCGTCATTGTTTTTTGTAACCCTGTAAGGGTTAATCCATGCATGAACCTTTATGCCCGATGAATGTGCGGTTGAAATCCAGTATTCAAGGGGGTCAAAGCCGTTTTCGGGGGCTGTTCCCTGAGTTCCTGTCAGATACATACTCCAGGGGTAAATGTCCGACTTATAAAAAGCGTCGGAGCAGGGGCGAACCTGTAAAAATATGTTGTTTATGCCCATAGATTTACAGCCGGAAATTATTTCGTCCGCCTGCGACTTTAAGCTTGCTTCGCTTGTAGTGCCTGCCGTGGGATAGTCAAGGTTTAAAACCGTGGAAACCCAAATTCCCCTCATTTCGTCCCCCTCACAAATTGCTGTTATACTGAAGCTTTGAAAAAACACTGCCGTCAGAAGAAGCAGCGCCAAAAATCTCTTAAATTTCATTTTGCCCATCGTCCTTTCTTATTTTATATTTTTTTCTCTCTTTATGTATACTTATTACTATTATATCATAGCTTACAAAAAAATAATACCCCCCAAAATTTTTTTACTTTCGGAAAATTTTTATTGATTTTTATACGCTTACAATGTATAATGTTTTTGTTGACAATGGGGGACTGCGTTCCCTTAACAAAAGAATTTACGAAAGGTGTGTGTATTAATATGGAAAAGAAACAGCTTCTTTACACAGGAAAAGCTAAAAAAGTATATACAACAGACGACCCCAATCTTTGCATTTTCGAATATAAGGACGATGCAACGGCTTTTAACGGTCTTAAAAAAGGCTCATTCGAAGGAAAGGGCGAAATAAACAACCAAATGGCTAACTTCATCTTCCGCCTTCTCGAAAAGGACGGAATTAAAACCCACCTTGTTGAAGAGCTTTCAAAAAGAGAAACACTTGTTAAAAAGTGTAAAATTATTCCCCTTGAGGTTATTGTGAGAAATGTTGCCGCAGGGTCATTTTCAAAGCGTTTCGGTGTTAAAGAGGGTACTCCCCTTAAAAACCCCACACTTGAATTTTCTTATAAAGACGATGATTTGGGCGACCCTATGATAAACACATCACAGGCTCTTGCAATAGGGCTTGCCACAAAGGAAGAAATCGACCAAATTGCCGAAATGGCTTTTAAGGTAAACGAAAGCCTTAAGAAGATTTTCTTAAACATCGGCATTAAAATTATTGACTTTAAAATAGAAGTAGGCAAAACAGCCGACGGCGAAATCGTTTTGGCTGACGAAATATCTCCCGACACATGCCGTCTTTGGGATGCCGAGACAAACAAGAAGCTCGACAAAGACCGCTTCCGTTTTGACTTAGGCGAATTTTCGGATGTATATTTTGAGGTATGGGGAAGATTAAACGAGTACTACGCTAAATAATATCGGAGGAAGGCTTTGATGACCAAAATTAAGGAAGAATGCGGTGTTTTCGGAATATGGGATCCTCACGGCTACTGTGCAAACACAACCTGCAGTGCACTTGTTGCTTTGCAGCACAGAGGTCAGGAGGGCTGCGGAATAGCCGTCAACTTAGACAGAGAAATCAGCTATTATAAAGACAAGGGTCTCGTAAACGAGGTCTTTAACAATGAAATATTAGAAAAATATCCCGGAACAATGGCTGTAGGCCACGTAAGATATTCTACGGCGGGCGGCTCTTTGAGAGAAAACGTTCAGCCCCTTGTTCTGCGCTACATAAAGGGGACTCTTGCCATAGCCCATAACGGCAATTTAACCAATACGGAAGAACTCAAGTCTGAGCTTGAATATAACGGCGCGATTTTCCAGACAACAGCCGACACGGAAATTCTTGCTTATCAGATTGCCAAAGAGAGAATTACCTCAAAATCAATTGAAGAAGCGGTTAAAAGAACAATTAAAAAGATAAAAGGAGCTTTCTCCATTTTGGTTATGAGTCCTCAAAAGCTTATAGCCGCCCGTGACCCCTGGGGCTTCCGTCCTCTTTGTATGGGCAAAATGGGAGACGCAATTGTTTTTGCTTCGGAGACCTGTGCCTTTGACGCCATAGGAGCGGAGTTTATAAGAGACATCGAACCGGGAGAGGTTGTTACCGTATTCAAGGGCAAAATCGAGTCGGAACAGGTTATTAAACCTGAGAAAACCAGTCTCTGCATATTCGAACACATTTATTTTGCCCGTCCCGATTCGGTTTTGGACGGTCAGGCTGTGCACGATGCAAGAAAAATGGCAGGTAAGTTTTTGGCACTTCAAAGTCCCGTTGACGCAGACATTGTAGTGGGAGTTCCCGATTCCGGGTTATCGGCGGCTCAGGGCTATTCGGAGCAGTCCGGTATACCCTCAAAAATGGGCTTTATTAAAAACAAATATATTGCAAGAACCTTTATTTCGCCGGAGCAGAAGCTTCGCCAAAACGCCGTTAAAATGAAGCTTAACGCCCTTAAAAGCGAGGTAGCGGGGAAAAGGGTTGTTATGATAGACGACTCTATTGTAAGAGGCACTACTTCGGAACATATAGTAAGCCTTCTTCGTGAAGCCGGAGCGGCTGAGGTTCACGTCAGAATTTCCTCACCGCCCTTTAAGTGGCCCTGCTTCTTCGGGACGGACGTCCCCACCCGTTCCGAGCTTATAGCAAACCACTATGACGTAAACGAAACGGCTAAAATTATAGGCGCAGACAGTCTTGACTATTTAAGCCTTGAAAATCTGCTTAAAATAGCACCCAACAGCTCAAGAGATTTCTGTTGTGCCTGTTTCACAGGGGATTACCCCGTTGATGTATCTCACCTTTTGAAAAAACTGGAGGGTAAATAATGAAAGATATATATGAAAGTCCCTTAAATTCAAGATATGCTTCCAAGGAGATGAAGGAAATATTCTCTCCCGATAAGAAGTTTAAAACATGGCGCAAGCTGTGGATTATACTTGCTGAAACGGAAAAGGAATTAGGTCTTGACATTACGGACGAGCAGATTGAAGAGCTTAAGGCAAACGCCGAAAACATAAACTATGATGTGGCTGAAGCCAGAGAAAAGGTCTGCCGCCACGATGTTATGAGTCACGTTTACGCCTACGGAAAGCAGTGTCCCAAAGCGGAAGCCATTATTCACTTAGGGGCTACAAGCTGTTATGTAGGGGACAACACAGACGTAATTCTTATGACCGAGGCTATGAAGCTTATCCGCAGTATGGTTGTTTCCGCTATATCGAAGCTTGGGGATTTTGCTTTGAAATATAAAGACCTTCCCACACTGGGCTTTACTCATTTTCAGCCTGCTCAGCTTACAACAGTGGGAAAGAGAGCCTGTCTTTGGGCTCAGGATCTCCTTATGGATTTGGAACAGATCGACTTCTTTTTGGATCACGTAAAGCTTTTGGGCTGCAAGGGTACAACAGGCACTCAGGCAAGCTTTATGGAACTTTTCGAAAACGATGAAGAAAAGGTTAAGGCACTGGACAAGGCAATTGCGGAAAAATTAGGCTATAAGGCTGTTTTCCCCGTTTCAGGTCAGACATATTCCAGAAAGCTTGACAGTATGGCAGTAAATGTTCTTTCCGGAATAGCCCAGTCGGCAGCTAAATTTTCAAATGATATAAGACTTCTGGCGCATCTCAAAGAGGTTGAAGAGCCCTTTGAAAAGGGTCAGATCGGCTCTTCCGCTATGGCTTATAAGAGAAATCCTATGAGAAGCGAAAGAATAGCCGGTTTGTCACGCTACATAATTTCAATTGCCCAAAGTCCGGCTTTAACGGCTTCGGCTCAGTGGCTTGAAAGAACATTAGACGACTCTTCAAACAAGAGAATTTCCGTTCCCGAAGCTTTTCTTGCATGCGACGCTGTTTTGGGAATTTATCTCAACGTTGCCGGCGGCTTGGTGGTTTATCCCAAGGTAATCGAAAAGCATATTATGAACGAGCTGCCCTTTATGGCGACTGAAAACATAATGATGGACGAGGTTAAGGAAAGAGGCGGAAACCGTCAGGAGCTTCACGAAAGAATAAGAGAGCTTTCTATGGAGGCTGCCGCTGTTGTTAAACAGGAGGGCGGAGACAACGACCTTATTGACAGAATTGTTAAAGACCCTATGTTCAAAGCCTCCGAAGAGGATATAAGAAAAACATTAGACCCCAAAAACTTTATAGGCAGAGCACCGGGACAGGTTCAGGAGTTTGTAGACGAATATATTAAACCCCTTGTTGAATTAAACAAGGATACTCTTAAGGAAGACGCAGAGTTAAACGTATAATAAAGGAAGGTGTAAATTATGGTAAAAGCTATTGTAGGAGCAAACTGGGGAGACGAAGGAAAGGGCAAAATAACCGACCTTTGTGCAGAGAATGCCGATATTGTGGTTAGATTTCAGGGCGGAGCAAACGCCGGACATACTATTATAAACGAATACGGCAGATTTGCTCTTCATCAGCTCCCTTCGGGAATTTTCCACAAAAACACAGTTAATATAATCGCAAACGGCTGTGCGCTGAATATTGCTTCTCTTACGGAAGAGGTTAAAAGCGTTAAGGAAGCGGGAGTTGATTTTAATCTTCTTATTTCCGAAAGGGCTCAGGTTCTCCTTCCTCATCACGTTATGCTTGATACATATGAAGAGGAGCGTTTGGGCGGAAAAGCCTTCGGCTCAACAAAATCCGGTATTGCACCCTTCTTTGCAGACAAATATGCAAAAATGGGCTTGCAGGTTTGGGAGCTTTACAACGACGATCTTCTTAAGGAAAAGCTTCAGATGATGTATGAAAAGGTTAATATTACTATGAAGCACCTTTATAACAAGCCCGAAATAGACTATATGGACGTTTACGCAACTCTTAAGGAGTATGCTGAAATAATCAAAGACCATAAAGCCGATACGGGAGCATATTTGAGAAAGGCAATTAAAGAAGGAAAGAACATTCTTCTTGAGGGTCAGTTAGGCACTCTTAAGGACACCGACCACGGTATTTACCCTTATGTAACAAGCTCATCGACTCTTGCGGGCTATGCCGCTGTAGGCTCGGGTATTCCTCCCTACGCCATTTCGGACATTATCTGTATAACAAAGGCTTATTCATCTGCTGTCGGCGAAGGTCCCTTTGTTTCGGAAATTCTTGACGCAGAAAAAGCCGAAGACCTCCGCAGAAGAGGCGGCGACAAGGGCGAATACGGCGCAACAACAGGCAGAGCAAGAAGAGTAGGCTGGTTTGACACTGTGGCTTCACGTTACGGAGCTGAAATTCAGGGAGCAACTCAGGTTTGCTTGACTTGCTTGGATGTTCTTTCTTATCTTAAGGAAATTCCCGTTTGTACGGGCTACGAATATGAAGGCAAAGAATATAAGGACTTTTTGACAACAGACAAGCTTTATAAGTCAACCCCTGTTTTGACCTATCTTAAGGGCTGGAACTGCGACATAAGAGGAATTAAGAGCTATGAGGAGCTTCCCTCAGAGGCTAAGGCTTATGTTGAATTTATAGAAAAAGAGCTTGGAGTAAAAATAACTATGGTTTCAAACGGCCCTGCAAGGGATGAAATTTTGTATAGATAAAAGGAGACAGAAACCGTGCTTGAACCGGGAATTAAAGGCAAAGAAGAAGTTAAGGTAACAAAAGAGAATACGGCAAAGGCTTTGGGCAGCGGCGAATTAGATGTTTTTGCCACTCCGGCTATGGTTGCCCTTATGGAAAAAACCGCCTGGAAAAGCGTTGCCGCTGAAGTAGGCGAGGGCAACGGCACAGTAGGCACTTTGTTAAATATAAGCCACCTTTCAGCAAGCCCTTTGGGGGCAAATATAGTCTGCGAAAGCGAGCTTGTTGAAGTAAAGGGCAGAGAGCTTATTTTTAAGGTTAAAGCCTTTGACGAAAAAGGGCTTATAGGCGAAGGAGAACACCGCCGTTTTGTCGTAAATAATGAAAAATTCCAAACAAAAGCAAATAATAAACTGAATTAAAATATTTTCAGCCCCTGTAGGAAGGTTTTACAGGGGCATTTTTTATTTCTGTATTTCTATATCGAAAAAGCTTGCAGATAAGCACATTTTAGGATATAATGTTTATAAGCAACAGGGAGTTTTTCAATTCAATAGATTCGGCGGTTTCACCCTGTACATCAAAATGGAAAGGAGATCTAATGCTAAATTTCATTTTGAGAGGGGGTGTTGTTGTGAATAGTAAAGATCTGTTATTCTTAACACTGTTAATCATAGCACTTTACATAATAAAAACAACCGCCTGACCCTGGAAAGTTAAGGCGGTTGTCTAAACCAAACTAATAAACAGGGTATAATCGCTGAAGCGACTAACTCCCTTTTGTGATTATATAGTATCATATTTTTTCGGGAATGTCAACATATACAAAATAATTTTTATAACAGTTAAGCTGTGCTTGTGAAGCAGACGTTTAGCGAATTGGTTGGCTGAACTGTTGCGTATGTTTGATTTTTATAAATTATTCCGCTGAACCGGTATGCTTTTCAATATGTTTTTTGATGTGTTTTTTATAAAATTCACTTTCCTTTACACGTTTTTCCAAACGCTTAGAGCCTCTCATAAAAAACAAAAGGGATAAAAACAAAAATGGTATCTGAGGAATAACGGGCAGCAAAAGCCCCGCAATACCTAAAACCAAAAATAAAATCCCCAAAGCAATGTAACCTATCCTCATATTTTTCACCTTAATCCTCTTTATTTTGTCAGCTCGCTTTTTACGGCTTTTACACAGTCTTCAAAGCCGCCCTCAATGATTTTGCAGCAGCAGCCTATCATAAGATTGATGCACATACCGAAATCTTCGACCGAATAGCCTTCACTGTCCTTTTCACCCAAACAGTCTCTGAGGCTTTTAAGGCTTTCTCTGTAGCCGTAGAGCTTTTTGCCTTTGGCAAAGCCGAAGCCAACTTCAAAGGCTGTTCCCGAATCGGGCTCGTTTCCTCTGAAATTATTTAGGTTTGCACATATAATATCCGCTTGTTCAATAAGGCTAATGTTTCCCTTAAATATGTCAATGCCCTTATCGCATTGGTTATCTAAGGGGTATAAGCCTTCAAAGCCGTATTTTCTGCATATATCTTTATATTTTTCTCCGATTTCCTTTGCATCGTCACAAAAAACGTCAAAGCCTGCAATATATATTTTTTTCATAATAATCACCTCTGAGTTAATTATACAAAAAAGAACCGCAAAAGGCAATATCCTTCTGCGGCTTCTTTTGAAATATTATATTATTCTGCTTCGTAGTATCCTTCTTCGTGTTCGCCTATGTCATTTACGGGCTTTTCGAGACCCTCTATAACAATGCCGTTTTTCTCGGCATAGTCCCAAAGGGCAGCGTGAAGAGCTTCTTCCGCAAGACAGGAGCAGTGAACTTTTACGGGAGGAAGTCCGTCGAGAGCCTCCATAACCGCTTTATTTGTGATTTCCAAAGCCTCTTGAATTGTTTTTCCCTTAATAAGCTCCGTAGCCATTGAGCTCGTGGCAACAGCAGCACCGCAGCCGAAGGTTTTAAACTTCGCGTCTAAAACAATTCTGTCCTCTATTTTCAAAAATATTTTCATTATGTCGCCGCATTTTGCGTTGCCTACTGTGCCTACGCCGCTGGCGTCTTCAATTTCCCCTACGTTTCTGGGGTTCATAAAGTGATCCATTACCTTTTCGCTGTACATCATAAAAAATCAACCTCTTTTCTAAAATTGTTACAGTTCAGCCAAATAATATTTCTTTTATGCTTTTTTATTCTTTAAAAATTCTTCATATAAAGGCGACATAGCCCTGAGCCTTTCAATAATGGGAGGAAGCTTTTCAAGAACATAGTCAACCTCTTCCTCTGTGTTAAATCTGCCCAAAGACAGTCTCAGTGAGCCATGAGCCTTTTCGTGGGGCAAGCCTATTGCCAAAAGAACGTGGCTGGGGTCAAGTGAGCCGGAAGTGCAAGCGCTTCCGCTTGAGCCGCAAATTCCGTTCATATCCAAAAGAAGAAGAATTGATTCGCCCTCTATAAATTCGAATGAAATGTTTACGTTTCCCGGCAGTCTCTTGTCTCTTGAACCGTTAAGCCTTGAATAAGGGATTGTTGACAAAATGCCGTCTATAAGCTTGTCACGAAGCTTTGTCTGTCTCTTTGTTTCCTCTTCGAGGTGAGCCACTGCGTCTGTTAAGGCTTTGCCTAAGCCTATAATTCCGGGAACGTTTTCCGTTGTGGCCCTTCTGCCTCTTTCCTGCTGACCGCCGTGAATGAGGTTTTTAATCTTTATGCCCTTGCGGATATAAAGTGCGCCTACGCCCTTGGGAGCATAAAGCTTGTGACCTGAAATTGACATAAGGTCGATGTTTAAAGCCTTTACGTCAATAGGTACGTGTCCGGCAGCCTGAACAGCGTCTGTGTGGAAAATAATGTTGTTTTCCTTGGCGATTTTGCCTATTTCGGCTATGGGCTGAATTGTGCCTATTTCATTGTTTGCAAACATAATCGAAATAAGGATTGTGTCAGGGCGTATAGCCGCCTTTAAGTCCTCAAGGCTTATAAGACCCTCGCCGTCAACAGGCAGATATGTGACTTCAAAGCCCTCGCTTTCCAAATATTCACAGGTGTGAAGAACGGCGTGGTGCTCTATGCAGCTTGTAATAATGTGCTTGCCCTTGTTTTTGTATGCATTGGTAATTCCCTTAATTGCCCAGTTGTCCGCTTCGGAACCGCCGGAAGTAAAGTAAATTTCGTTTTTGTCGGCGTTGAAGGCTGCCGCTGCCTCTGCTCTTGCGTTTTCAACGGCGTCTTTACACCTTTGAGCCGGCTTGTATATGCTTGAAGGGTTAAAATATTCTTCGCTGTAATATTTGGAAATTGCTTCCACAACCTCCGGGCTGACCTTTGTAGTAGCCGCATTGTCAAAATAATATATTCTATCCACTTAAAAGACTCCTTTATATTAGTTTTATATTTATATCAGTTATCCGCTGCCAAATCCTTAAGGGTTATTCCCTCGGCGGTCTCCTTAAGGCTCGATGAAAGCTTTGCCCAAACTCCCTTTGCGGTGCAGCCCTTACAGTTTAGGCTGCCGCAGCTGCCGTCATCTCCGCACTGAACAAGGTTTAAAGGTCCTTCCAAAACCTCTAAAAGCTCGCAGACCGTTATATCCTCGGCGGCTCTGTTAAGCTTATATCCGCCGCCTGCTCCTCTTGTGCTTTTCACGAAGCCCCCTTTTTTCAGGGAGGCAATAAGCTGTTCCAAATAATTTTCGGAAATGCCGTTTCTTTCGGCAATTGCATTCAAAGACACTGTGCCTTTATCTTCATTTAAAGCTATGTCAATCATAGCCTTAAGCCCGTATCTCGCTCTTGTTGAAATTTTCAAAATATCACCTCACACCGTAATAAAACCAACCTTTTTACTCGGTATTAAATATAATACATCAATCCGGCTGTAATGTCAAGAGGTAAAGCCGAGATTTTATGGTTAGCTTAGGGTAATGTTTGCAATTGTTTTCAACATATTTTAAGGATATTTTTATTTTTTCAGCACTTAAGCGGTTTTTAATTTAAAATTAATTACGAACTAATAAATTATTAACAAAACAGCCTTTTTTGAAGAATTGAAAATATCATATTATAAAACAAATGTTAATATATGATTAAAATTTGTTAAGGAGGTTTTAAGATGAAAAGATTTACGGCAATCATTCTTTCTCTGGGGCTGATTGGCTGCCGCAGCGGCTTTGTTTTCGGGTCGGAAGAGTTAAGTTCCCTCGAAGCGGCGGAAGCCGTCGATTTAAGCGATGACGAATTAGCCTTCAATTCAGCAGCTTGGCAGTACAACTCAGGCAGCGATGTCTACTACCAAACAGGGGTTGTCTACTGCACAGACCCCTACGACACCTCATATGAGTCTTTCGGAATTTACGTTCCCGGGTCTTATATGAATATGACGGCAAATCAAGACGGAACATACACCTTTACGGGCTTTACGAATACAGCTGTAGGGGGCTATACCGCCGAAACTGCGCCTATAGTTATTCCCGTAAACACAGCAGGCTATGCGGCGCAGGCAGCTCCCACAGGGTTCTCTTCCGGCGTAACAACATACACTGACGAGGGCATTATTTATCTTTATGCCGGATGTCGGGGACGTGACACAACAAACGGCGGTGCACCATGGGGCGTTTCCGACCTTAAGGCAGCAATCCGCTATTACAGATACAATGAGGACGTTTTGCCGGGAAACACCGACTGCATCTTCACCTTCGGTCACAGCGGCGGCGGCGCTCAAAGCTCCCTTGTGGGGGCAAGCGGCGACAGCGAGCTTTACTACCCTTATCTTTATTCCATAGGTGCGGCAGGGGTGGAATATGATGCTTCAAGCGGAACATATTCAAGCACAATAAGCGACGCCACATTCGGGGCAATGTGCTGGTGTCCCATAACGGCTCTTGACTATGCCGACTGCGCCTATGAGTGGCTTATGGGTCAGTATTCCTCTTCGGGAACAAGGGCTGAGGGAACGTGGACAAAGCTTCTTTCAGACGACCTTTCGGAAAAATTTGCGGAATATATAAACAGCATTACTCTTGAGGATGAGGACGGAAACATTCTCTCACTGACCGATGAGGATGAGGACGGAATATACATAACAGGCAGCTATTACGACTATGTTTTGGGTCAGATAGAATATTCACTTAATGACTTTATAGATTCCTACACAGATTCAAGCGGAAGCTTCAGCTATAGCTCATCAGGCGGCTCTGAAGGCGGACCGGGCGGAAGTTCAGACAGCGGACCGGGCAGCGGCTCAGAGGGCGGACCGGGCGGTTCAGGCGGTGCTCCCGGTTCCGGAATGACGGCGTTTTCTGTTGATATGGCTTCTGTTTCGGACGAGGCTCTTTTGGAATATCTTCTTTCAATAGATGAAAATTTCGACACTGATGACGCATGGATAACCTATGACGCAGATGAGGATTGGTTCAGCGTAAGAAGCGTTGAGGACTTTATTCTTTACGGAAGCAAATCAGCTTCAAAGGACGTAGGGGCATTTGACGACCTTAACAAAAGTCAGGCTGAAAACTATGTTTTTGGAAGCGGCTCAAACGAAGCGGCTCATTTCGACTCTGTTATGGCTGAATTAATTGCTTCAAATTATTCTGAATATGCGGAAGCAGACAGCTCCGTTTCGGCTTCAGAGGTTTCGGCTTATGCTTCATCATATCAAAGTGATTATGACAGCTACACCTCCGACGCTCTTTTGGGCTATGGCTCTCAGTACCGCCAAAATATGTATAACCCTATGTATTATTTGTGCCAGGATTATGAGGGCTTCGGCTCTTCAGACCCGGCAGACCACTGGAGAATAAAAACGGGAATTATTCAAAGCGACACATCTTTGACTGTTGAAATGAACCTTTATCTTGCAATTTTGGAGGATATAGCCGACGGAGTTATAGACGATGTTGACTTTTCGATGTTTTGGGAACAGGGTCACACAACGGCTGAGCGTGCCGGAGCGGACAGCGACGAATGCTTCATAGAATGGGTAAATGACTGTATGGACGTTTCTTCATCAGACAGCGGCAGCAGCGGAAGTGATAGTTCAACGGAAGCAACCACAGCGGAAAGCACAGAAACAACTACAGACAGCGTTTCCGAAACCACCACAGACCCAGCTTCGGAAGGCACAACGGGAACAGCTCCGGATGAGGGCGGCTCTGCTCCCGACAGCGGCACAGTAGGCGACATTGACGGCAGTAACGAAATTACAGCGAATGACGTTTCCTGTCTTTTAGCCTATGTTATAGACGGCGAAGCAAATTCGGAATGGAATGTTGAAAGCGAAACTGCGGATGTAAACGATGACGGAAGCATAGACGCAAGTGACGCAGCGGAAATTTTGCTTAAGGTTTTAGACTGCACATATGAATTTGCACAGAAGGGCTATTCGGATATTCCCTCAGGGGGCGGCTCATCGGGCGGCGGCTCATTTGAAGATCAGTCCGAAACAACAACGGAAGGCACTCAGGGAGACAACCCCGGGGGAACACCTCCCGACGGCGAGGGCGGCGGTTCCGACAGCGACACAGAGGTTGACCAGGGCTCATCGGCATATACAATAACAGAGGACGGAACTTACAGCGGCGCAACCTATACATCAACAGGAGACGATGAAAACGCCTTAAGAATTGACGGAGCAACAGTTACCCTTGAAAATATAACAGTAGACAAGATTTCAGGCAGCTCATCAGACAGCGAAGCAGGTGACTTCTACGGCATAAATGCGGCGCTTTTAGCCACAAACGGAGCAGTTGTTACAATCAAAAACGCCGATGTTTCTTCCTCGGCGCAAAATGGCAACGGCATATTCAGCTACGGCGAGGGAACAACCGTTTATATTTATGACACAACAATTACCACCGCAGCGGATAACTCCGGCGGTATTCAGACCACAGGCGGCGGCACAACCTACGCCTATGACCTTACCGTAGAAACAAGCGGCAGTTCCTCGGCGGCTATACGTTCGGACAGAGGGGGCGGAACAGTGGTCGTTGAAGGCGGAACATACACCACAAACGGCTATAACTCACCGGGAGTTTATTCAACGGCGGATATAACCGTAACGGACGCGGAAATTACGGCGAACAATTCCGAAGCCCTTGTTATAGAGGGTGAAAACTCAATCACCCTTACGAACTGCACTGTTTACGGAAATATGAGCGACACACAGGGCTCAAGCTCAAGCGAAAACGTTCACAATATTATGATTTATCAGTCCGAGTCAGGAGACGCAGAGGTGGGAACATCATATTTTACTGCTAAGGACAGCACTGTCACAAGCAATAACGGCGATGTGATTTACGCTACAAACACCCACTGTATAATCTATCTTGAAAACGTGACCTTCATAAACAGTGAAACGGAAGGCTACTTCCTCGTTGTTTCCGGAAACGGCTTCCCCTGGGGAACAGAGGGCGAAAACGGAGCACAGGCGGAGGTTACCGCTGTGGGGCAGACCATAGACGGCGACATTTCCGTTGACACAATTTCAACCCTTAGCCTTGACTTAACGGAAGGCTCGGTTTTGACGGGAGCAATTAACATTGTTGAAAACGCCCAAAAGGGAACGGCTGTTTCGGACAACGCTGTTATAACAATAGATTCAAGCTCAGTTTGGAACTTGACGGGAAACTGTGTTATTTCGAGCCTTGAAAACAACGGAACTATCAATTTCAACGGCTATACAATAACCCTTGCGGACGGAACAGTTTTAAGTGAATGATATAAACGAACAGCAAAAGAAAAATAAAAATTTATAATTTACAACAAGAAGAAAGACCGGTCCTTTTACCTCCGTAAAGATCGGTCTTTCTTCTGTCTTATTAATTATGGTCTTTTACCCTTATATTTATTTCCGTTTCGCCCTCTTTTTTGACTATGTCAAAGGCAGTTTCAACCCCCGATTCGTTCATAATATCTACAGCTCTTTTTATGGTATTTGTAAAAAGCCGTATATCCTTAAAATATTTTCTGACAGAGGGCTTTAAAAACTCGTCGCTTGCCGCTGCGTCAGGGTCTTCTTTAAGCCTGTTTATGAACCTTGCGGCACTCTTTACGTCCATTTTAAGCTTAATTATCCCTTCGGCGGCTTTAAGCCGCAGGCTGTCGTCTTCAAGCTCCGCCACAAGATAGGCATATTCCTCTGCACTTTTAAGGGAAACAAGCTCTGACTTGACCTCGTCACCCAAATCAGCCAGACGGAGCTTTTTGGCTACATATTCGGGCTCAAGCCCCACAATTCTGCAAATATCATCAAGGGTATAGCCGAAAAGGTTTATAAGCCTTTTATAGCCCTCCGCTTCTTCAAAGGGGGTCAGCCGTTCTCTCTGAATGTTTTCCAAAAGGCATATAGCCGCGGCGTCCTTGTCTCTGACATTTATTACCACTGAGGGAATAACCTCAAGCCCTGCCATTTTTGCGGCTTTAAGGCGGCGTTCTCCGGCGGCAAGCTCAAAATGCCCCTCTCCCATAAACCTGACGGAAATAGGCTGTAAAACTCCGTAACGCTTTATGGATTTGGCAAGTCCCATAAGCTTAAGGGTGTCGAAGCTTCGGCGTGGCTGAAAGGGCGCAAGCCCCACCATTTCTATAGGTATGTAAACAATCTGGTCTGTAATATTGCAGCAGCAGTTAAGCATAAAAAATCCCCCTGTATATTATTGAAATGAAAGCTATTCTGAATAAGATTACGATACTATTTTACCATAATTTACCACAAAAGCAATAGGCTTTTCAAAGCAAAATCAGACAGGGGGTCTATTCTTTATTCAATTTTTTGACAGCTTTTTATTCTTTCAAATATTTCTCGCCGAAAAACAGGTCATATTGAAGAAGCTTATATTTCTCAACGTTTTCGTCATTATAGTCAATGCCGAAGTCTCGGTTGAGAATGGGAGCGGTTTCTGCGGCTTCCGAAATAAAGTCAAAATAAGAGGAGTGACTTATTTCAGACTGATTTATTATATAAGAAGCCAGATAAGAGGGGGAAATATACCCCTCGGGAATGTCGGCAATATCCTTATAATTCGAATAGACCATTATAGGGGTGGAATATTTCTGATATAAGTCGCTTAAATAATCTATTTTCGAAAAGCCGCCCAAAGGGGGCAGGTGGTCGCCGAAACAGATTACAACGGTGGGACGTTCTCTTTTCGAAACATATTCGCATATTTCATCAACCATTTTAGCTGCGTCCTCGGCACAGCGGCTGTACTGCAAAATTTCTTTTATGTTTGAGCCGCTTAAGCCCTCTCCAACTGCGTCAAACTCAATATCCTCCGGCTTATATTTATTATAATAAGGGCAGTGAGACTCAAACGTCACGGCGAATATAAACTCAGGACTTTCGGCTTCCTCCAAAATCTCGAAAATCTTGTCTCTGACCTTAAAATCCTTTGTCATTTTGTCCTCGGTCATTTCCCTTTCCTCAACGTCAAAATCCTCTATGGTCAGAAACCTCTGAAAGCCAAGCTCGTTATAAGCTTTGTCTCTGCTGTAGCAGTCCGCCTCTGAGGGGTGAACGGCAGTTGTTTCGTAGCCGTTTTTGTTAAACTCTCTGACGATTGAGGGAACTTCTTTTTCACCGCTCTTCATATAAATGTTGTAGGGGACAATTCCCTCGGGGAGAAAGGCTGAGGAGAAGCCTGTCAGGGCTTCAAACTCGGTGGAAGCTGTTCCTCCGCCGTATTTGGGCGAAATCATATAGCCCTTGTTATATTTTCTGCCGTATTTGGTTACGTCCTCGGTTAAACCGAAGCCCTCAACCGAACCTATATCAAAATAGCTTTCCATCATAACAACAACAACGTCGGGCTGAATGCCGGTTACACTGTTGCTGTCCGACATACCCTGAAATTCAGTCTTAAGGGCTGTCATAGCTTCTTCACTGTAGCCCTCGGGCTCTTGGGGATACATATCAAACATATCTCTGAAGTTTATATAGTTGAAAACCGTAAAGCCCTCTGTTTCAAGCCTTGTTTTTGTGTCGGCGTCCTTTGTTTCATCGTTTATTATAAAATCAGACAAAACAATCAAAGCAAGAAAAACTATTGCAAGACCCAAACGGGGCTTAGGTATAATTCCCCTTAGAATTACCCTTCTGAACTTTATGATCAGAAAGACCAAAACCGCCGTTACAAACACGCCTAAGGCTATATGCCAGGGCTGTATAAACCTAACCCCTATAATAAGAAGCTCCTCCATAAGGGCAAAATCAGCCGGTCTTAAGACGGTATTGTGAAAAACAAGCTTTATAATGTTTCCGATAACCAAAACAAGGGTTAAAATAAAGAGGGCAAAGCCCCCGAGACCTTCGCCCAAAGCAAGAACAACAAATGTGCTTAACAAAAAGGCAAGTCCTATGTTTAAAACAAGGGTCTCGGCAGGCAAAATATAGCTGCCCTCAAAAAGTATTTTTGAAATAAGCCCGTTCATAAAAAAAACAAGCAGTAAAGAATAACAAAAGCAAACAACAAATGTTTTTAGGTTTCTCATTTAAAAGTCATCTCGCTTAAGTTTCTTAAAATCTCAGCCGCTTCTCTTATATTTTCCTTTCCGAAAAGTGCTGAAACAACAGCCGCTCCCCAAACACCGCTGTTTGAGAGCAAGCCCATATTTTCGGCGGTTATTCCGCCTATCGCCACAACGGGAATTTTAACAGCCGAGGTTATTTCGCCGTAGAGCCTTTTGTCTATGCCTACGGCGTCTTTCTTCGTGCTTGAGCCGAAGGCTGCCCCTACACCCAAATAGTCAGCCCCCATAGCCTCCGCCGCCAAAGCCTGTTGTACTGTCTTTGCTGAAACGCCTATTATTGCGTTATCCCCCAAAGCCTTTCTTGCGTAGGCACAGGTTTCGTCCTTCTGACCTAAGTGAACTCCGTCTGCTCCTGACTTCAGGCATACATCTATATTGTCGTTTATTATAAGGGGTACGCCGTATTTTTGGGTTACGGCTTTGATTTTTATAGCTTCCTCTATGAACTCGTCCTCACTGAGGGATTTCTCCCTCAGCTGAACGATTCCGGCACCGCCTAAAATTGCCTGTTCAACGGCTTGTTCAAGGCTTCTGCCGTTAAGTAAGTCTCTGTCCGTAACCGCATATAAATATAAATTTTTTCTTTCAAGCTTCATAGTTATTACTCCGTAACCGTAACAGTCACTGTTTTAACACATTCACCGTTTTGAGTAAAGGCTGTGACCGTGGCTGTGCCCACACCTCTTGCTCTCAGCTTTCCTCTTGAAACAGTAACAACGCTGTCATCGTCTGTTGACCAAAGAACAACATCGTTTGTATTAGAGGGTGAATATGCCGCCGTAACGGTATAGCTGTCATAAAGTGAAAGGCTTAAGCTTTCGTCACTTAATGTAAGCTCTGTTATGGGAACGATTTCGGGGTCTTCAACTACCGACGACTGATTTGTGCCTGTTGTATTTTCAAGATATGTTCCTCTGATCATACCGTCGATAATAGTTTTGAAAAGAGGTGTGCAGGTCTTTCTGTCATAGAAGTTATAAATGCCTGTCTGATAAGGGTCGCCCTCGTTATAGCTTTGATCCCAAACTACGGGAACGCAGTGAAGAGCCTGAGCCGCCTTGTGAACGATTTCGGAATAATAAGCTCTTGCCACGTCGTTATAGCCTGTGTCAGTTCCGCTTTGAACATATGTTCTTGTGCCGTATTCACCTAAAATCATAGGTATCTTGTGAGCGTTATAAGCTTTGCTTACTGCGCTGACAAGCTCATAGACCTCGCTGTATGTCCATGTTGTGTTGGAGGTATGCTTATAGCCGTGCATAGCGAACATAAGGCGGTTAGATGAGTTATAGCTGTCTGTAGGCAGACTGAAGCCGGACTGTGTTCCGCCGTTTGCATAGTGTGAAACTACCGCAAGCCAGCGGTTTGTGTTGTTTGAGCCTGTTGAACGCACAACGTTTACGAAAATCTGATTTAAATTTACGATTATAGGCGTGTCATATTCTATAGCTGCGTCGGAGTTTTTGTTATCTCCTGTCATACAGCTTATTTCGTTCATAGACTCGAAAATAAGGTGTTCGTCATAGTCTTTAAAATATTCCGCAATGTTTCTCCAAACACATTCGAATTTTTCATAAACAGGGTCAATATCGTCAAGAGACACATTGAGCCAGCCGTCAAGGTCTGCGCCGTCGTGGTGAATATTGATTATTGCATACATATCCTGAGAAACGGCGTAGTCAACTATTTCTTTAACTCTGGCGATCCAGTCCTCGTCTATGGCATATCCGTTTTCATCGTCAATCATAGTTCCCCAGGTTACGGGTATTCTGACGGTGTTAAAGCCTGCGTCATGAAGGGTCTTAAAATATTCCTTTGTGGTCACAACCTCCTGCCATGCTGTTTCGCTTGGTGTCAGATAAATATGACCGTCCAAAGTGTTGCCTAAGTTAATGCCCGCCGCCATTTCGTCAACTGTTGTGTCGCCGTCAAGAGTTCTGAAAACAGAGGGGTTCTTAACGGTAGTTGTATCATTAAAGAGCATTGAAGCCTTTGTTTTCTCAAGGCTTGCTCTTGCTGTCTTGCATTCGCTGCTTGTGGAAGTCTCGTCGTCATAAACTGCCTGTGCGCTTGCAAGGGCTGTTTCGAAGGTCTCCCATGAAGCTGTCTGATATTTTGAAGAGTCCATTGTGGCTGCGTAGTCAAGGGTCAGCTTTAAAAGCTCTCTGCCGTCTGTTTCCTCTTCCTCTTCTTCGCTGTCGTAGGAAGAGCTTTCAACTGTGGGAACAGTGAAGTCTTTGGGGTAAACAGCGCCGTTGCTGAATTTAATGCCTAAAAATTCATAATCAGTGTCTGCTGTGTCAATTCTTATCTTTATAGTGACATAATTTACATAGTCGTCGTCCCAGGTAGAGCCGTCCTGCATTGACTTGTTAAACTGAACGTCGGGGAAGGCGTAACAGCCTGTGCCTGCATTGCCTACAAGGTTGTCCTGAATGGCGTTGCCTGTTTTGCCTGTGGTTACGGCGCTGCCTACAAGATATTTGCTTGATGACTTGCCTGCGCCGTCGGGGGCTAAAGCCGCAGAAGCGTTAAGCTGTGAATAGCTGCCGCCCTCTGTTATTTTAACATAGACTGTAGCCTTTGTTGAGCCGCTCCATGCTACTCCCGCTGAGTTTAAATCCTCTTCCGTTATTATTGTTTTAACGTAAGCTTCGAATGTGTCGCCCTCGTCATCGTCTCCGCTGCTTTCCAGTGTAAGCCCTATTACGTCAACAAGAGTAATTTCGGGTTCAGCCTGTACGAAAGAAATGTTTATGCCGTTAAGGCTCTTGCCCGTTGAAAGGCTTGCCTTTACATCGTCAGCACTTACATAAGCTGTGTATGTGCCGGCTGCTTCGTCGTAAATACTGTCTGCTATAGTGACAAAATTGTTTTCCCAGCCTCCCCATGAGGTGTCAAAGGGCTGGAAAGTAAATGCCTGAACACTGTCGTCCGCTGAACCGCTGACAGTGTAGACAACCTTGAAATAATCGAATGTCAAAGCTGATGAATAATATGTTTCTATATATCCGCTGTATTCGCTTGTTGTAACGTGGCTTGAGCTTGTGGAAACAAGATTATTTCCGCTTGACTGCAAAATGCTTTTTTCAGTGCCTGTAGGTACGTCTGTTTCGCCGCCTTCATCACCTTCATCGTCTCCGCCGCTTTCTCCGCCGCCTTCGCCGTTATATGCCGCAAATTCCGTTGAAGCGTCTAAAACTCTCTTAAGAATAAGAGCTGCGTCAGCCGCTGTGGGGGCTGCTTCGCTGTCTCCCGTAGAAACATTTGTTACATATGGGTCAAGCTGCCAATCGGAGTTGACGCCTGAGGGGTCGATGACATACTGAAGAAGCACTGCGGCGTCGTTCGCCGTAAGCTCACCGCTTCCGTCCACATCTCCCTGAATTACATCTGCACCGTAGGCAAGACAGTTAAGTCCCGAAAGGGCAATAACCGCCGAAAGTAAAAGACATAAGGCGCGTTTAAAAAACCGTTCATAATATAACCTCCCTTAATAAAAATTTAAATTTGCTACTCTTGATTGTAACATCTTTCTTTAAAAATGTAAATAATTTCTTGCAAAGTTCTTTTAATTATGATAGAATATAGGGCAGAATGTTCGGACGGCAAACCATTCGCCCGATGACCGGCTATAATGCCTGTCAAAGCTAAGAAAAAAATATATTAGGGAGGAAACACTAATGAAACGCAAAAATGGTTTAACTCTTTTCATACTGGGGCTGCTTGCGGTTTTACTTGCCGTAATAAGCGTTTTCGGCAACTCCGTATGGGATCACCTCGGTTATCAAAACATCAATCTGGGTCTTGACCTCAGAGGCGGTGTATATGTTGTATATGAATCGGTGGACTATACCCCCAGCGACGCAGAAATGAGCTCCGCTGTTTCTATGATTCAGCAGAGACTTGACAGCAACAACTGGACAGAAGCCGAGGTTTCTTCAGAGGGTACTGACAGAATCCGTGTGGAAATTCCCGGGGTTGAAGACGCCGAGACAGCTATAAACGAAATCGGTCAGACAGCCCACCTTTATTTCACAGACGAAGAGGGCAATGTTCTTGTAGACGGCTCTAACGTAACAGACGCCTATAAGTCAACCTCAAGCCAAAACGGCGTAAGCCAGGTTGTTGTAGCTTTGGAATTTGACTCCGTAGGTAAACAAGCCTTTGCGGAAGCTACTCAGAACAACATCGGCAACAGAATTTATATTCTTCTTGACGACCAGGTTATAAGCGCGCCTACAGTAAACACAGCTATTCTTGACGGCAGTGCCATCATCACAGGCGACTTTACAAACGAAGAGGCTCAGAAGCTTGCAAACCTTATTAAGTCCGGTTCACTTCCCTTTGACTTAAGAGTTATAGAGTCAAACTCAATCGGGGCAAGACTTGGCGCATCATCTCTTTCAACAAGCCTTTTTGCAGGTCTTATAGGAATTATTCTTGTATTCCTTTTCATTCTTATAGTTTACAGAGGTCTGGGCTTTATTGCAGACTGGGCGCTGATTATTTATATAGGTCTTGATATTTTGATTTTGAGCCTGTTTAACGTAACCCTGACCCTTCCCGGTATCGCAGGTATCATACTTTCAATAGGTATGGCGGTAGACGGCAACGTTATTATTTTCGAACGTATTAAAGAAGAAATAGCAGCAGGCAGAAGCACGGGAACAGCCATTAAAAACGGCTTCAACTCCGCTCTTTCGGCTATCGTAGACGGCAACGTAACAACCATTATTGCCGGTGTTATTCTCTACATCTTAGGTACAGGTACTATAAGAGGTTTTGCTCAGACACTTATTATAGGTCTTGTGCTTTCAATGTTTACTTCTCTTGTTATAACAAGACTTTTGGTAAATTCTTTCCACAAGCTCGGCGTTACAAGCCCTGCATTTTATGCAGCTAAGGTAGGTCAGACAGAAACAAAAGTTCTCAACATTGTTCAAAAGAGAACTGTTTGGATCGGTATCTCAGCAGTTGTAGTTGTAGTGGGTATTGTGGCTATGATCGTAGGCGCAGCAGGCGGAAACGGCGCATTCAACTATGACATTCAGTTTACAGGCGGTACTTCAATCGAAGTAAATATAGGCGAGGATTTCGACCAGGATGCTCTTGAAGAGCTAGTAGCAGGGGCAGTGACTGACGACACACCTGTTATTCAGAAGGTAACCTCCGAAAACAAGGCTATAATCAAGCTTAAATCAGTTATTGACGATATAACAGTTCAGGACGCTCTTGAAGAGTCAGCAGTTTCAGACGAAGCAGTTGAAGCCGAAGAGGCAGCTGATACTGAAGAAGCAGACGCAGAGGTTTCAAGCGTAGTTTCGGAAGCTGAAGCAGACGCAGAAGCCACAGCAGAGGACGATGAAGCGGCAGTATCGGCAGACACTGAGGAAGCAGATGCAGTTGAAGCCGAAGAGGCAGCCGACGCAGAAGAGGCTGAAGACACAGACGCTGAAGCAGCAGACACAGAAGAAGCAGCCGAGGACGAAAACGTAATCGACATCAGCCCCGACCAGCTTATTGACAACGGCGACGGCACATACTCAATTTCTCCCGAAGCTTTTGAAGGACTGACAGACGAAGACGGAAACGCACTTGTTGTTGAAACAGAGGATGCAACAGAAACCACAACAGAGCACGTTCACACAGTAGCTACAGGCGAAGGATATTCGGGAAATATTGCCAGTGTTATTGCAGCAGTTGCTCAGGAATATGACCTTGAAGACGCTGACTTCTCAGTAACTCAGATTTCCGCTACAATCAGCTCTGAAATGACAAAGAATGCGGTTCTTGCAGTATTCCTTTCATGTATAGCTATGCTTATATATGTTTCACTCCGTTTCAAGGATATAAGAACAGGTTCGTCTTCAATCATCGCTCTTATCCACGACGCACTTATCGTTCTTACATGCTACGCTGTTTTGAGAATACCTCTTTCAAACAGCTTTATAGCAGCTATCCTTACGGTTTTGGGTTATTCAATTAACGCATCAATCGTTATTTTCGACAGAATAAGAGAAAACAAGAACAGCCACAGAAAGTGGTCTACAGAACAGCTTGTAAACACTTCCGTTAGCCAGTGTATGAAGCGTTCAATCTATACTTCTCTTACAACTCTTTTCACAATCGGCGCTCTCTATGTTTTGGGTGTTCAGTCCATTAAGGAATTTGCACTTCCTATAGTAGTGGGTATTGTGGCAGGTACCTGGAGCTCTGTTCTTATCTCCGGCAGCGTTTGGTATCTTCTTGAAAAGATTAAGTTTAATAAGAAATAATAATAATATATTTTAAGCATTAAAAAAGGGTTGTCCCATAATGGAGACAGCCCTTTTCGTCCTCTATAAAAGCCTCCCCTTGAGGGGAGGTGGCAGCCAACGCTGATTTTTGTAAAAAATCAGTGCGGCTGACGGAGAGGTGAAAACTATTAAGATAATACAACCTCGAAAATTTCATACTCGCAAAACCACCCCGCAACTCCCACAATCCACCCCAAAGCCACATCCTTAGGGTAGTGAATACCGCAGACAACTCTTGACAAGCCCGTAACAACTGCACAGGGCACAAGTATATAAAAAAGGCTTGCAAAAGGCAGACTTGATGCCTTCATTACATTAATAAAGGCAAGTGCAATAACCATTGCGCAGGCGGCGTGATTACTTGGAAAAGAGGGCGAACCCTCATGGCTTATAAGGGGCGTTATGTTAAGCTCATCAAAGGGACGGGGTTTTTTAAGGCTGCTTCTTAAGCCGTTGTTTATAAGATATACCGTAAAGGGTATAAAAAGATATGTAACAAGCAGCTTTTTGTCAATGTATATTGCAAGAAAGAAGCCCAAAGCGTAAACCGCATAAAAGAAGGGATAAGAATATTTCGCAATAAGCTTTGCCGCTGCGGCAAAGGGCTTATTTTTTTGCCCCAAGCCGAACAGCATATAAAACAGCCTTTTATTCATTCCATACACCGTCAAAAACAAACTGTGCAGGACCTGTCATATAGACGTGGTTGTCTTCATTAGACCAGTTTATAACAAGGCTGCCGCCCAAAAGCTTAATTGTTATGTCGCTGCCCTTTTCGCAAATTCCGTTAAGACAGCAGGCAACGGCTGTTCCGCATGCGCCTGTTCCGCAGGCAAGGGTTTCGCCGGCTCCTCTTTCCCAAACTCTCATTTTAAGGTTGGTCTTGTCTATAATCTGAACAAATTCGGTGTTTGTTTTTCTCGGGAAGTTTTCGTCTACTTCCACTATGCTGCCGTATTTTGCTACGTTGAAGCTGTCAACGTTGTCAATAACCGTTACGGCGTGGGGGTTGCCCATAGACACACAGGTGAAAACAAATTCTTTGTCCGCTGCCTTGATTTTAAGGTCTTTAACAGGCTCGTCCCCTTCACCCTTAACGGGAACCAGTTCGGGCTTTAAAATGGGTTCTCCCATATCTACCTTAACTACGGAGACAGCTCCCTTTTCGTCAAGCTGCATATCCAAAACCTTAATTCCCCCCAATGTTTCAACAGTGATTACATTTTTGTTTACAATTCCTCTGTCGTGAACATATTTTCCCACACATCTGACGGCGTTTCCGCACATTTCCGCTTCAGAGCCGTTGGAGTTGAACATTCTCATTTTAACGTCGCATTTTTCCGAAGGGCAAATCAAAACAAGCCCGTCTGAGCCTACGCCGAAATGTCTGTCGCTGATTTTAACAGCCGTTTCGGATATATTTTCAACCTTTTCTTCAAAACAGTTTACATAGACATAGTCGTTTCCGCAGCCATGCATTTTTGTGAATTTCATATTTAAGCACCTCGTATTCTTTAGTTTTCCTCATTATACAATATTTTTTTTTCGGCTTCAAGACTAAGTCAATAATATTTTTGACTTTTGCTTTCTTTTCGCAGTGCCGATTATTAAA
>JAJPZT010000016.1 GCA_021204175.1 Clostridiales bacterium
GTCATCCTGAGTCTAAGAGGGTGATTTTGTTCAAAAAGGTTATTGATCGCTTACGGATTTCAGGGCAAATTTTTATATTGTTGCAGATGAAAGAAGGCGCAGACAATTTAAAAATACAATTGGCGCATCTATTTATGATCCTATACATACCTTAGTGAAGTTTGTGAGCTATGACACATTAGTCAATCAATATAATTTAGAAAAACGAAATGAAGAAAGAGTAATATAATAAATTAATAATGTTGTAAGAAGAAAAATATATAACGCCGAGATACTATTTAATAGAGCATCTCGGCGGTTTTTTATAACAAGCTGTTTATTACGTCAACGATTTTTGTGACGCCGTCGGTTGTGTGGGCTTCGGACATTTTTTTGATGTAGGCTTCTCTGTTTTTGTAAAGAGTGTTGATTGAGGCGAGGAGGGTTTCGTCGGTCATATCCTCTTCAAAAAGAACCTCTGCAAAGCCCTGTTTTTTAAAGCTTTCGGCGTTTAAAATTTGGTCGCCGCGGCTTGCCGCCTTTGAAAGAGGTATTAAAAGCATAGGCTTTTTGAGAACAAGATATTCGAAAATAGAGTTAGAGCCTGCTCTGCCCAAAACCATATCTGAAGCGGCGAAAATGTCCTTAAGCTCGTCGCTGATATATTCAAACTGCTTAAAGCCCTGTTTTGCCTGAAGCTCCGGGTCGGCGTTGCCCTTTCCGCAAAGATGAATTATGTCATAGCTTCTCAAAAGCTCATCGGAAATGTTTTTGATTGCAATGTTGATTTTAACCGAGCCGGAGGAGCCGCCCATAATCAGAAGAACAGGCTTTTTGCCGTCAAGTCCGGCGATTTTAAGCCCCTTTTCTCGGCTGCCGGAAAAAAGTTCTCTTCTTATGGCTGTGCCTGTCAAAACGCCTTTGTTGTCGGGGATATATTTCAAAGCTTCGGGAAAAGACACACAGACCTTTTTTGCAAAGGGAACAGCAAGCTTATTTGCAAGACCCGGGGTAATATCCGACTCGTGGCACACAAGAGGAATTTTCTTAAGCCCTGCTGCTGCCGCTACGGGAACAGCCACAAACCCGCCTTTTGAAAAAACTATGTCGGGCTTGATTTTGTTTAAAATATGAAGGGCGTCGCCGAAGCCTTTCATTACTCTGAAAACGTCGCTAACGTTTTTAAGGTCGAAATAGCGTCTCAGCTTACCCGAACTTATAGCAAAGTAGGGAATACCCTCTTTTTCGATAAGCTCTTTTTCTATGCCGTTTTTGCTGCCTATGTAATATATTTCAAAGCCCTGTTCTCTTAAAGAGTGGGTCAGGGCTATGTTGGGGGTAACGTGACCTGCCGTTCCTCCCCCTGTTAAAATAATTTTTTTCATAAATTCACCGCCTGTAAGTAGTTATGCTGTAAGTATTGTATAACATTAAGCCAAAAATTACAACAGTAAAAAAATATTTTTAATGCATTTTATAAGTCAAGCATATTTAAAATCGGAGCAAAGTCTCCTTTAAACTGAAATGTGTTAAAGCCCAGCTCTTCGGCGGCTTTTATGTTGGGCAGGCGGTCGTCTATAAAAATACATTCTTCAGCCTCAAGAGAATATTTATTTAAAAGATATTCATAAATTTCGTGATCAGGCTTTCCCATTTTTATGTCACTTGAAACAACAAGCCCCTCAAAATCCGACGGGTCAATTGCTTTGGGAAAATAGGTGTGGAAGGTATTGCTTGCGTTGGAAAGAAGATAAAGAGGATATTTTTCCTTTGCCTTTTTTATAAATTCAACAGCACCCTCAAGAGGTGTCATACAGATGTGCCAGTTATCAACACATTTTTTAAGGTCGGCGTGATATTTTTCAGGCACACGAACCTTCACACGGTCATACATTCCCTCATCGTCTATAATTCCCCTGTCGCACATCTCCCACTCAGGGGAATTAAACATCTCGTTCAACATAATTTCTCTGCAGTCGGGGTTTATGTTTAAAAGCTCCATAGCCCTCGGAGGGTTATAATCCAAAAGGACATTTCCCATATCCAAAATTACATTTTTTATCATAGCCTATCAGCCTTTCTTTTTTCATTAAACAATAAACCGCAGCCCCGAATTTGAAGCTGCGGTAAATATGTTTTTAAGTTTAAAGATTATACATACAAATTTATCAGTTTGTAATAATAAGCTCTGTATCCTTATCGAATACGTGCATCTTGTTAGCATCAAAAGCAACCTTAACATCGTCGCCGATCTTATAGTTGTTACGAGCGTTAACACGGCAGGTGATCTTCTGACCGTTTACGATAAGGTAAAGGTTTGTTTCAGCACCGAGAAGTTCGGTTACGTCGATATGAGCGTCAAAGATAGGTGTCTTTGTTGTTGTTAAGAATACTTCTTCATTATGTACGTCTTCAGGTCTGATGCCGAGGATAACGTTCTTTCCGATGTATCCGCCGTCTACAAGAGCCTTTGTCTTCTGTTCGGGAAGAACTACTCTCTGGCTGCCCACTGTTACACAAACAGTGTCGCCTTCCTTAACAACCTTTGATTCGATAAAGTTCATCTGAGGTGTTCCCAAGAAGCCTGCTACGAAGAGGTTCTGAGGTTCATGATAGAGAACCTGAGGTGAATCGCACTGCTGAATAAGACCGTCTTTAAGAACAACGATTCTTGTACCGAGTGTCATAGCCTCTGTCTGGTCATGGGTTACATAGATGAATGTTGTGTCGAGTTTGTTATGAAGCTTAGCAATCTCAGTTCTCATCTGAACACGGAGTTTAGCGTCCAAGTTTGAAAGAGGCTCGTCAAGAAGGAATACAGAAGGTCTACGAACGATCGCACGACCCATGGCAACTCTCTGTCTCTGACCACCGGAAAGAGCAGCGGGTTTTCTGTCAAGAAGGTGGTCGATTTCAAGAATCTGAGCAGCTTCCTTAACCTGTCTGTCGATTTCGTCCTTAGGAGTTTTTCTGAGCTTAAGACCGAAAGCCATATTATCATAAACTGTCATATGGGGATAAAGAGCATAGTTCTGGAAAACCATAGCGATGTCTCTGTCTCTGGGGGATACATTGTTTACAAGTCTGTCGCCGATATAAAGCTCGCCGTCTGAAATTTCTTCAAGACCTGCAATCATACGAAGGGTAGTTGACTTACCGCAGCCTGAAGGACCTACGAAGATGATAAATTCCTTATCTGCGATTTCAAGATTAAAACTGGGAACGGCTACGAAACCGTTAGGATACTTTTTAACGATATTTCTTAAACTTAAACTTGACATTTGGTTTCCTCCTTAAATATATATGAGAGAGTCTGCAAAACAAGATGTAGATATAACATCACCCTGACCCTCCTTCGCTTGTATTAATAATACATTATTTTGATGAAAAATTCCATAGATTAATTAGACAAATATAATTATTTATTTTGGTTAATTTGTACATCAGCCGAATTTTTTGGTCAATTTGCTCACGAAAACCTTTGATTTTGCCTTGAATATATTGATATTTTAGCTTTTTTTCATAAAATTTATGAAAATTGCTCTTTTCTTTGGTAATTTTTCACATATCTTACAGCCTTCAGTTGGGGGTATTTTCCTTATAAATTTGCATTATATTAAAAACTCCCTCCCTATTAAACTGGGAGGAAGAATTTTTAAGCTTAATTAACTGATTAACAATCCTTTACGGTGATATGTCTGGGAAGTCCGTTTACCATAACAGGCTGAAGCTCACCGGCAATAAGAGGACGGAGATATTTAACAGCTTCGTCTGAAATGCCTGTGCCGTCGTTGATGATCCACTCTAAGGGAACATTCTTAACTTCGTTTGCAATAGCGTTTACGTCATATGTTTCTGTAGTCATAATATAAGGATCTGTAGAAACTCTCTTGAAGATAACAACCTTGCCTGTTTCGCCCTTAGCTGCTGCTTCAACAGCCATAGCGCCTGCTGCATAAGCCTCGTTAATGTCTGTAAGAGAAGCCAAATGGTTAGCACATCTCTGCATTGTTGAGAACTCAATAGCTCTTGTCTTGCAGCCTAACTCGTTAGCCAAAAGGTTTGAAAGGTAGGTAGCTGTTCCGCTGAGTGCAACGTGACCGAATGAGTCAACCATTCTGTCGGAAGCTGACATTTCGCAGACATACTTGCCGTCTGCTGTGTGAATACCTTCGGAAACAGCGATAACAAGTGAGCCCTTCTGTTCATGAAGCTCTTTAACCTTAGCAACAAACTTGTCAAGATCGAAAGGAACTTCGGGAAGATAAATCAGGTCAACGCCTTCGCAGTCCTCTCCCTTTGCAAGTGAAGCTGCAAGTGTAAGCCAGCCTGCGTCTCTGCCCATAATTTCAACTACAGAAACTGTAGCATGGCTGTAAACAAGACCGTCACGGATAACTTCCTTAAGGGTTGCACCTATATATTTAGCTGCTGAACCGTAGCCGGGTGTATGGTCGGTAATAGCTAAGTCGTTGTCGATTGTTTTGGGAACGCCCATAAAACGAATGGGGCTGCCGATTTTGTTTCCGTAAGCAGAAAGCTGCTTAATTGTGTCCATAGAGTCATTTCCGCCGATATAGAAGAAAGAACCTATTTCAAGCTCGTTTAAGATTTTGAAAATATCGTCATAATCTTCGGGTTTAACCTTTCTTCTGCATGAGCCCAAGAATGAAGAAGGAGTTCTCTTAAGAAGCTCTACGTCCAAATCATTCTTAATTCTCTCTGTCATATCGATATACTTATGATGAAGCAAGCCGTCAATACCGTTAAGCATACCGTAAACCTTACCCTCGTTCATATCGAGAGCAGTTTTGAAAACCCCTGCAAGACTGGAGTTAATAACAGAAGTAGGGCCGCCTGACTGACCTACAATAATATTTCCCAATGCCATAATAAAAGCACCTCCAAATTTTTTTAATTAATAGAATTGCGTTTACAACTTATTCTTATTATACCAAATACCGAAAAAAATTGCAACACATTATACAAATAATTTTAAATTTTTAAAATATTTTTATTGAATTTTAAAAATCATTTACATATTCTTGAATAGCATCAATATTATGCCTGTTTGCCTGTCTATTTCTTTATGAATTTTTTTATAATTGCAAGCATCATTGTTCTGTTTTTCAATATATTATAAGCTGCGGCTAATACCCAGCAGATAATCATTGCGGGAATTGAATTTAAATAAAGACATACACCGGATAAAACAAAGCAAAATATACCTGCTGCTATATTTTTAAAGCTATAATCTATTTTCACAACATTGCGGAGGTCATAAGCACGGTATAAGGCAATAACCATAAATGAAAGGGCTGTGGAAACAGAGGCTGCATAAAGCCCTATTTTGGAAATAAGTGTAATATTAATTACCGCATTTAAAACAGCACCCATAACGGAGGAATAGCCCATCTGTTTGGTTCTCTTAAAGGCAATATATATACCGCTGTAGAAATTTACAAAGCTGTTGAAAAATACACCGAAATATAATATGGGAACCTGATACATTGCGTGACCGTAATCGCCTTTAACAAGTATCATAAATGCCAAAGGTGTCAGAGCAATCATAAGAAGCATTACACCTATAAGAAAATTGAAAAGTCCGTCAAAAAGCTTAGCGTAATAATTTGATGGGTTTCCGTCGTCCTTTACTCTTGAAGCTGTTTCCGTCCATGCAAGATTAAAAATGCCGTAAACAGTGGAATAAAGACCGGGAATTTTGTTTGCAACAGCGTATATACCGTTAGCCGCTGCACCCATAAAATAAATAATAATAAGCCTGTCTGAAAGATTGACTATCCATAAGGCAATTGAACTGGGAACAATGGGCACGCTGAAGGACAGAAGTTCCTTAAGGGCATTTTTGTCAAATTTTCTAATACTGAAATATTTCAGCATACCCGAAGAAATTATCATAAATATATCGGCACAGACATATCCCAAAGTAAGGGATATTATAACACCGCTGAGACCGAAGCCGAAAATAACAAGCAGAATAGCAGTACAAATTAAATTTGCCGTTGAATAGACTATTACACCGGCTGAATAACGTGCATTATAACCCAAGCCTCTTGCAATCTGACCGATCAGATTATACATAGCCTCTCCCCAAAAAAGAAGGCAGATTAATAAGCCTGACTTACAGTCTATTCCCAAAAGAAGAAGAATTATAAAAACCACGGGATAAAAAACAACAGATGAAACAAGCAAATATAAAAGAGAACTTGTTACATATTTAGACTTGTCTTCAAAATCGGAGGAAGCCAAAAGATGACGAAAAACAGCCTGTTGAATTTGAAGTGTTACAACAGGTATAAGAAGGCTTGCGAAGCTCAGTATCAAGTCATAATTTCCGTATTCCTCTTTTGTCAAATATGCCGTTAAAAGCGGCAGCAAAATTATCGCCAAAAATTTCGGTACAAGCTGACCTATTCCCAAAATTACAGTATTTACAGCCAGTTCCTTATTCCTATCTGCCATTTAAATCTCTCCATAACAAACTCAATTTTCTGAAATAATCAAAACATCGTCAATATTTTTTCTCATAGATGCCGCATAGGTAAATTCGTCTTTATAATAGCCTACGGCGGCAAACAAAATTATACGTTCATTTTCCGGAATATTACCGCATATTTTTTTAAATTTTTTATTTTTCTTTTTGTATTCGCCGTTTTGCAAAACACAGCTGCCTATGCCGTAATAATGCATCGCTTCAACCAAAGCCATAGCAAATATTCCCGCTTCGACATAAATCTGATTTCTTTCAAATGAATCATAAAAAGCCGATACATCTGCCGTAATTACCAAATAATTGTTTACTTCGCCGTCAAAGCCCGTGTTTCCGGAAATTAATTCGCCGAGAGCACAGTTTGTTTTTTCGTCTTTATAGAAATAAACTCTGCTTGCCTGACGGTTGCAGGCGGTAGGCGCTTTTTGAACCAAACAAACAGCTGCCTTTATGTCCTCGGTTTTAACCTTTTCCGGTCTGAACTGTCTCATAGAGTGACGGCTGTTAAAGAAAACAGGGTATTCCTTATGAGCCTGCTCTTCTATGTTCTGCTTAGTGTCTTTAATTATTCCGGCGGAATTGTTTACTTCAAGATATTTTTGATAATTACTTAATTTTTCGTTTAATTCACTGTTTTCATAACCCATATTTTTTTGCATAATTACATATTCATTAAGAGCAATTACAGCATTTTGAAAAGGTATTGCCGAAGGGGAAAAACCTAATTTTAAATAGCCGTCAAGCATTTCAAAAAGCTCCGCTATTTTCGCCTGACCGAAGCCCTTTCTTGGCTTTGACAGAGACATTCCTTTTTCAATCATATGGGTTTGTCTTAAAATTTTAGATTCCTGAGCCGCCCTTGTTTTTACTTTGGGATTATGATAGTTCCACTTTTTATAATGCCTGTAATCATTATAAAATTCGCCGAACATTTTAATACGGTCTAAGCGGATTTTTATAAATGACCTAACCTTTGAAAACATTTATTTTCCCTCCAGAATTTCAATAACAACTTCTGTGGATTTGTGAGAACCTTTTTTCATATATTCGTGCAAATCCGAAAGCTTATTTTTATAATTATCATAATCGGCAATAAGAGCATTAAACCTATTATTCAGCCTGTCATATGACAGCTCGCTTAAATCCAAACAATATTCAGACAAGCCGATTGATTTCATAAAACCGCTCATTTTCTGTTCATAAGCTACTGAAATAAAGGGTGTTCCCATTTTAGCCGAAAAAATATTACTGTGATAGCGCATACCCACCACGGCATAGAGCTTTCCCACAACATACTGTTGGAAATAAGCGTCATGGTCTTCTTCAAAAGCATCAACCATAAAGGTATGACCCTTAATCATAAATTTATTCATCAATTCAGTATCATTTCCTGTTCCGTAAAGCTGGGGAATAAAAACAACGCCATAGCCCTCGCCGACCTTTTGCTCAATAAATTTATGAAAAGCTTCTGTTATTTTTTCGGCACTTGAATCGTTTTTATGAACAGGATGCCACTTAAGGTCTGTAATTGTTATACCTATGCATTTTTCGTGACTCTCAATGAAATTCTTTAAATCACTGTATTTATTGTAAATAAGAGAATTAACCGCCATATCAACGTCGTGCTGAAGAGCCGAGTCAAAAGCATGCTCTGCCTTTAAATCGGGAAGAAAATCATTTAAATAGCCTATTGAAATAGGGTCGCGAAGTATTATTTTTTCAGCCCCTCTCAGAACCTCTTCTCTCAGTGCGCTGCGTTCTTTATTTTTAAAGGGACCCATCGAAGGTGCATAAAACATATAGGGAATACCCATTCTGCGAATTAGGTTTAATCTCCATAAATACAGTTTTTCCGCCTTATAATAAATATCACCTATAGAAGGTCCTCCCGGAGCATGAATAACCAAATCGGCTTCTCTCAGTACATTAAAAAAGGTTTTAGCCTCTTTGGTAAAAGCAAAATGACCTTTTGTGAATAAAAGAAAAAAGAATTCAAGCTGTGCAATTTTAGACTGAAGCTTAGGAAATCTGCTGATTTGCTTTACCCTTTTATCCATTTTGGGATAAGGCGTAAACCCGTTATTTGAAATTGTAATTTCCGCCTCGGGATATTTCAAAAGCAATTCATCAACCATAGCTTTAACCGCAGCTTCATCGCCTCTGTTTGCATTATGCGAATGTATAATCAAAATATTCATCGATTCCTCCTAAGCTTCCTTCCTGTACTTTTTCGAAATCTCAACCTTGTTTTTAACACGAAAAAGTATATTAGCCACATTATAAAAACTTCTATAAAATAACCTACAGACAGTCTTGCGAAAAAGTAATCCGTAAAAAACTGAAAGAAAATCACATATATCAAAGAAGCATATAATATAAGTAAAAATGATTTATTTTTCTTAACTAACGGTCGTCTTTTAAGCTTATAATATACCGAACCGAATATTGAAGCAAGAAGAAAATCCATAACCACTACACCCATAATTCCGAAATCGTGAAAATAATTTCTTATGGCTGAGTAGGCATTTCCTATATAAACACCGTTTGCCGATCTGAATTCGTGAGACGACCTGATTAATATATTTGTAATTCCCAGTTTGTTAAATGAAGTCACCAAGCCGGCAAATGTTTCATGATATGCATCATGCACCATTGAAGCATCTCTTAACAAAAGCTCAAACAACACCGCGCCGCCTCCTAAGTATTTTGTAACATAACCGAGTATATCTGTATCTGATGCCATTCTGCCTACTAACTCTCTTGAAGCCCAAAATACAAAAACAATTCCGAAAGCAGCTAAAATAATCTTTACAATAGTTTTAAAAGGAACATCTGAATGCCTTCCGACAGTTTTCTTCCAAAAATAATAATATAAAAATACTCCTCCCATT
Source organism: Clostridiales bacterium (assembly GCA_021204175.1). GTDB lineage: Bacteria > Bacillota > Clostridia > Lachnospirales > CAG-274 > JAJQCI01. Next base: position 9,382 of record JAJPZT010000016.1, read on the forward strand.
ATTAATGAAATAACAGGATAACGTCCTCCCTTAAGAAGAGTTTGAGCAACAAACAACACACAGGGAACCAAATTGGTGCAGTTTTTAAGTTTTTTCATATTGCTGTGTTTTTTAAGCGCAAAAAGGTTATTTATAAAAATATACATAAAAACATAGGCACACCCCTTAGTCACCTTATTTGCCTGCTGAACAAGCGTACTGACTGAAGAATCGTCTAAGTCAGAGTTTACAACATTTATTTTATAATTATAAGTCAGGTTTCCCCATTCGGCAAAATTCAAATTAGCAATTCTTAATACCTCACGGTAAGTCAAATAGAGAACAGCTGCACAGGCTGCAGTGCATAAAATATATTTAAGCTTTCCTATTTTGATTTCATTTATAACAGGCAATTCGTCCGGAATTTTTCTTTTTCTGACAGCCTGCCTTATAAACCCTTCTCCTGCAAAAAAAGATATAATTCCTGTCAAAAAAATTGACATAGTCATTAGCCCAAGATATACTCCCCACTCACTCATACCATATGCGGTTAATAAAAAAGAAATGAGATAACCCGTACACAGCAAAAAAGTAGGTGAAAAAAAATCTCTTTCAAATATATAATATGACAGCAGCAGAAGCATAGCCGTAACCAAAATCAAAAAAATCGTGACCATAAATTCACCTATAACTCATTTCAGGCAGTAAAATAAGTCTGTTGCCCAAAATCTTGCTCTTCCATAATATCTAATATTCCTTATCATAAACAAAGACAAAACTATATTTTTATTTTTTAACAGTTTCATTCTTTTTTTATATACATCTAACTGCTTTGATAAATCACAGGGCATATTCACATCTGCTTTTGACTTATAATAATTAAGCATTTTTTCTGTTATTGTTATTTCGTTCTCCAATATTCCCAAACGCCTGTTTACGCTGTAGCCTCCCCGGCTTGAAGCATTTGAATCGTGCCGTCTGAAATTTATTGTACTGCGGTTATATAAAAATGCACCGTCATTTAAAACAGCAAGCCCCCAAAGCAGACAGTCATGGGGATATTTATCAAACCAAATATAATCATAATCTTTCAAAAGCTCTCGTCTGAAACACATTGAACAGCCGGGTCTCATAGGCTTTATCCATTTATATTTGTTTTTGATTTTTACCAGTTCACTTTTACCGTATACTTTTTCAAAACTTACTTTTTGAGGCGCCTCTCCGCAGTAAAAAGGATCTGCGTTTGAAACCAACAATTTTATTTTTGGGTTTTTCTCTATAATTTGAGACATATTTTTTATTTTATCCTCAAGCCATATATCATCTTGATCAGCTAAAAATATTATGTCTCCTTTTGATTTTTTCATTGCATCACTGAAGTTCAGCGAATAGCCCTTGTTTTTTTCATTAACCTCAAAAAACCAGTTATTAAGTTTGTTTTCTTTAATAAATGCTTTTATAATAAGGGCTGTGTCGTCACTTGAACAGTCATCGCAAATTATTACTTCATCGGGCTGAAGAGACTGCTTCAAAATTGAGTTAAGCTGTTCAATAATATATTTGCTTCCATTGTATGTAGCCATAACTACAGAAATCATTTTTTCCCACCCTCTGCATTCTTAATGAAGTCACTGTAAAAATCATTTCTTATTTTATCTAAGCGCTGCTTATCATAATGTTTTGATTTGGAAAAATTAGCTTCCGCCTGTTTTAACATTTCTTTCTTATCCATTTTTCTCAGGCAGGCAATAAGTTTCTTTACATTTCCTCTGTGAAAAACAAATTCGGAGCTTACAAGTTCATCATTTCCCCCTGCGTTTGAACAAATAACAGGGCAGGCTCTGCTCATTGCTTCAACTATGGATCTGCATAAGCCCTCCTGATAGCTGGGCTGCACATATATATCTAAATTATCAAGCCATTTAAAGACTTCCTCGTGGGTTTTCCCCCCTAAAAAAACCACCTGATTTTCAACATCATATTTTTTTGCGGTATGTCTTAAAAAGCTTTCATCTCCTAAGCCTATAAGCTGATATTCATAACCTGTAATACCTTGTTTTTTAAGCTCACCCAGCGCTTTTATAACATCGTGCTGACCTTTTGTTTTTAAATTCACAAAGCCGGCTGTTCCGAGTATTATTTTGCCTTTTTGTGCTTTTATCTTTTTTTCTCTGCTTTCTATAACTTCATCGTTAAGACTTATAAGCTCAACATCTGAACAGCCTATATTCTTTCCCTTGTTGGGATAACGCTTTTGAAGAGCCTTTTCAGTAACATAAACCACATAAGGAGCGTTTTTTACAGCCTTAATTGCCGACAGCTCTCTCTGCGGAGCAAGAACCTTTCCTAAAAAGCTGTGATACCATGAATTATCCCAATATACGCCGGTTACTTCAACCAAATAGGGCTTCGAATACTTTTCCGCTGCATTTATTGCATAATTAACATATAAATTTCCCAGCGAACGAATTATAACGCAGTCGCATTCAGACACTGCTTTTTCTATTTTTTTCTTAACCGAATTACGTTTACTTACAGAAATAAAGTTTTTTTTCGGGCTGTATAAATCAGGTAAAATAATACTGTTTATTTGTGAAGAGTCAAAATAATTCAAATGTTTTTTTACTTCTTCGGTGCTGTATTTTTTTGAATCCTCACGAAAAACCACAGTCATTTTTTCATCGGTAAGATCCATATATCTTTTCCATACCTTAAGATTGAAATTTCCGTCAGTATAGAAATTTTCTTTATCATCTTTCTTTATTCTTGTTCCGCCCTGAACAAATAAAAGTTTCATATTAAACCTCCGTTTCTGCTTTGCAGATACTGTCTGCTTTAAAAGCCGGCAGCTCCGCTTTGCAGATACCAAACCGCAGTTATCATTTATAGATTAATATTTATGAGTAATTTTCACAAAAAGCTTTTTCATAACGCTGTAGATACCTAATTTATAACATGTGAGCCTTACGGCGTGTTCGGCTCTCACCTTTAAGGTTTTCGGGAAATACTTTTCAAAGAGTTCCCTGCTGTCAAGACTTCCGGCGTCTTGAAAGAATGCCGTTCTTCTCTCGTTTGGCTTAGGCGATTCTTTCATTTCCTTTACTGTTGAAACCAGTGCTTCAGGGTCGGCTTCCGCATAATTCAGTTCTGAACATACTTCATTAAAGACTGTTTCGCCTTTTTTCGTATGTATAAGAACTCTCGTTGCCCCTTTGTCGTTATCAAGCTCTTTTGAAAAACGTCCTGCATTAAAGCAGTCCCAAATCGTAATATCGCTTTTGCGGTATCTGCTGCGAAAGCGGCAGTTATGACAGGACGGTCGGTCGCATATATTGGAAAAAAAAGCTCTCAGCCACGGGTCGGATTCGACACCCTGATGATAGCTGCCCTGATTTTTATCGGTAATCAAATTTAATGTTGAATATTTATATCCGTAATGCTTATCACGAAATTTAACTGTTTTAACCTTGCTGCCGGTCTTTTGCTCCTGATATTCAATATATTTTCTGAATATCAGCGGAGACGGAACCGCATGGCAAACAACGTCAACCAGTATAAGGTTTTCATAATCTTTTCCGAGATAGTTTCTTAAGCCTTCTGTTTGACAGGGTGTTCCGCTGAAACAAACACATCTGCCTTCTTTAAGAAAGGCTTTAACCTGTCTGTGAACACCTTCTTCACAGTTTTGAACATATTTACTGCTGCGAAAACGATATAATTCAGACTCTTTTTCTATATAAGTACGTTTTGCAGTAAGGTCGTCTGTCAGCTCTATGCCGAAAACAACACCGCCTCTGTTCAGCGTGTATTTTGCAATTGCCGTAAATGCTCCTCCCGATGTGCTCTCACGCAAAACAGAAGGATTTTTATGCTGAACAACATAGCCCTTTTGTTCAAAGGGCTTTTTTTCTGCATAATTTAAAACAGGACACACTTTCTCACAAGCGCCGCATTCTATGCATTTGCTTTTATCTATGGAAGGATATTGAAAACCTTCCTCATCTTCTTTCATTTTTATACAGTCCTTCGGACATATGCCTACACAGGCAGCACAGCCGCAGCACATATTTTTTTCTGAAATATCTATCATTTTGCTTTGCCTCCTCCGCCTTAAAAGTTTAACAGTCTTTCAAAGCATTTGTCAAATAAGAATAAGACTCTTCTCTAACCTTTTCCAAACGCTTATGAACAGCCTCAAAATCTATTTTCATTTCAAGACACTTTTCTATATCCTCGCTGCCGTTCATAATTCTGCCATTTATTCCCACCATATTAAACAGTGTGTCCAAACGGCTGTTTGTAGAAGATTTGGTCTTTCTCTCATAACGCCTGAATGTAAAAAAGGGCACATTATAAAGTATGGAAAAAACCGAACAGTGGAAAGAATCCGTACATACATATTCGGCATTTCTTATCAAATTCAAAAAATCAGCCGGGTCAATATCATAAGGTGTCTCATCGGCATATTCTTCATCGCTTTTGACATATTCATCCAAATGAACAAGCGAAACAATTTTACAGCCCGTATGTTCTCTCAGCCTTTTGGCAAACTCTCTGTGGGGAGGATTGTTTCCCAAAAAATAACATAAAATATATTTACCCTCTATAACAGGCTCTTTTTTCTGAACAGCCAGCCATTCTTCCCCCGTAAACAGCAAAGTCGGGTCGCACACTACGGGAACATCTCTGCCTGCAAGCTTTTTCACAAGCTTCTGCCCCGATTCTTCACGAACACCTATGTGTTTAATCTTTTTCAAAAAGACCTGAGCCTTTTTCTCAAAATCCCTCGGAAGAGTACTTTGACCGAAGCTGGTGGCATAAGCTATTGTATTAACTTCAGGCGGCACAAAGTTCAATGTGTAATAATCCGCCGCAATATTCCCGGGAAGCCACAGCTGGTCGCTTCCCACCAAAACAGCGGAATAATTTTCTTTACACTTGCTGCCCAGCTCTGCCTTTGAATTATATACGGGAGAAAGTCTGAAATATTTTTTGCCGAAAGCGTCAAACCTTTCCGACCGTATACGAGAATTTATTGAATAATCATTTTTCAAGAATTTTCTCATTAAAACAGTTTTAGCCGCTCCGAATTTGGAAAACAAAATATCGGATGTTATTGAAGCCTTGGCAAAATAAAGCATTTTTGCCTTTTTAATTTCACTGTTAAACCCTGATATATTAATTGTTTCATTGTCATATCCCAATTTATCCAGCGCCATTTGTGTGGCATAAGCCTGAAGCATACTTCCGTAATTGCGTTGAAAATAACAGGATACAATTGCTGTTTTCTGCATAATATCTACCTTATAATTTTAGTTTTTCAAAAGAGCTTTGTCATATATAGAAGAATACCTTTCAGCCATAACGCCTGTGTTGTATTTATTCAAAATATCATTATAAGCGGCTTCGGTCATTTCAGTGTTTTTTCCTGCCCGAATATTATTAATGCTTTCAATAAATTCATATGCCTCTTTACAAACATAGCCGTTTACGCCGTTATGAATAACATCGTGGTTTCCTATTACGTCATTAACTACACAGGGTTTTTTCATATACATAGCTTCAAGCAAAGATATGGACAGACCCTCCCACAAAGACGTCAGCATAAATACATCTGCTGAAGAAGCCTTTGAAATGGCTGTTTTTCTGTCAAGCCAGCCTGTAATTTCAATGTTGGGTGCTGTCAGCTTATCCTTAAGCTCTCCGTCTCCTATCCAAAGAAAACGAACCTCGGGTAAAGCTTTTGCTATTTCATTAAACAGCAAAGAATTTTTTTGATAGCATATACGTCCCAAAGTGAACACTGTGAAAGGGTGTTCCTTTTCTTTTATGTCTGAAAGAAAACTGTCAAACTCTTCTATATTAATGCCGTTATCTACATATACCGCATTTTTTGTAAGCTTCAGTGTCTCCTGATGTTCACCCTCACTGCAGCTTATAGTCATACAAGATCTTTTAGCTGAAATTTTTTCTATGGTCTTATATATAATCCTATTAACAGTACTGTGATTTTTCATCAAAAAGCTATAGCCGTGAGGAGTATAGAAAAGAGGGGTTTTCTTTCCGTTAAAAGCCCAGCGGCCCAAGGCACCGGCTTTTGATGAATGAAGGTGGATAATATCGGGCTTTATTTCCTCAGCTATTTTTTTTATTTCAAAAAATGCCCTTATATCTTTAGAATATTTCACCGAACGTGTAAAATTTTCAACTTCAATCAAATGTATATTCTTGTGAAAATATTCCTTAAAATCAGAAGGTGTCTGCAACCTAACGGCATAAGCAATATACATATCATATTTATCTGCTAAGCTGTTTGCAAGGTCAACTATATAGGAAAACACGCCGCCTCCCATAGCTTCCACTACAAACAGAATTTTCTTTTTATTCTTCACTTAACTGCTCCCCTTTTGTGTTTTCACAAAGCTGTGAAGTTATAATACTCATATTTATAACACCTCATATTTTTTAAGCAGGGCCATTCTTCTCTTTCCCACTGTCATACTTTCGCTGATTTTTTCCTTTTCGTTTCCGCTTTTAAGAAACATAAGCCAGCGTTTAACCCAGCAAATAGGCAGAAGGTAAGGCTTTTCAATAAGCTCGGGATACCTTCTCGAAAGCCAGTCCCTTGTAGGAAATATGGTTTTTAAAATTGTATTTCCCTCTGAAAAAGCAGCCGATGTCATTTGACCTGCCGCCGAATGAATCTCGGTGGAGTTTCCGAAAATACCCATACAAAGCAAGTCGCTTAAAAGCTCTTCAATATTCTTTTCTTCAGTCAAAGGTTCAATTGAAAAGCCCAGATATTTATTTCCTATTCTTATTAAGTCAGACATAAAATATTTTGAATTAGTGTCATCTAAGGCTTTCTTTATATATTCCATATTTATTTCATCTTTATATTTTTCATAATAAAGAAGTATGTCCATCATCTGTCTTATGCCCATTCCGGATAAAATAAAGTGACTGACGGCATGGAAAATAAGATAAAGAAAATGATCCGTATGATTAAGTGTTTTTATTCTGACGCCTTTTATTTCCGTAAATATTCCTGTGTCAACAGATGAGAGGAAATAGCTGTTCAATTTCTTCCGCAGCTCATTTCTGCAGTCTATTAAATTGGAATGAAGCTCAACCATTAAATCTTTTCTTTTAAATTCCAAATGGTGAAGTGTTTCGAGCTGTTTTTCAGTAATATCGCTTCGCTCACCCTCAAAGCCGTTTTCTTTAAGTATTTCAGCCGCTTTTAAAAAATCCGACTTTTTTACGAATATGTCCTCATCACCTGACGGACGGCATTCTGCAAGCTCTCCGTAAAGTGATCTGCAAATAATACCCTTAACTACAACGGGATATATACCCTTTTCCGTAAATTTAGGATATAATTTGAGAAAGCCTTCCGTTCTTCTTATCTGCATTGAAAAGGATGCCAAAAATTGCGGGAAATATTTATTATAAACCTCCGTATTTTGAAAATCCTTATCAGACATAAGACCTTGAAAAACAAAAGGAAAAAGGTTTTGATGGGCGGCAATAAGCAAAAGCTTTTCTTTATCAATATTTTCGGAAATTGAAAGCTTTTCATTTTTAAGACTGCTTCTCAGAGAAGCAAACAAAGCTTCTTTATAATCTGAACTTATTATAGTATCCATAATTAAGAAACGCCCCTCCTAACCTTTTTTCGGGCTGTAAAGCAGAAATGTAAGTTTACTTAATTTTTCATATCCGCTGTATTTTTAAAAATATTCTTTTACGATTTTATTATAATATCATACTCTCATTTTGTCAATACAGACAGTTTTTCGTACGTTTTTTGTGTGCTTCTATGCACGAAACCATGTGTTTAATTTTTCTTTTTTATTAAGAAACAACCACTCTCGAAAACAATTTCGAGAGTGAACCGGCATTTCATTTAATAGTCTATTTTCTTTAAATATCTGCTGAGAGCGTCCTGCCAGGTCGGCAGAGGCTTAAAGCCGTTTTCTATAAGCTTACTTTTATCGAGACGGCTGTTAAAGGGTCTTTTGGCCTTCGAAAGGCCGTATTCCTCCGTTGTTACGGGAATAACTTCGGTCTTGTAGCCTGCCTGCTTATATATTTCCTTAGTAAAGTCATACCAGCTTATATAGCCGCCTTCGTTTGTGGCGTGATAATAGCCGTATTTTTCCGTTTCTGCCATATCCACCAAAAGCCTTGCAAGGTCATATGTGTATGTAGGCGTGCCTATTTGGTCATTAACCACCTTTACGGTGTCGTGGTTTTTACCTACATTAAGCATTGTTTTAATGAAGTTTTTGCCGTTGGTCCCGAAAACCCATGCAATTCTGACTATAAAATACTTATCGATGGTATTGCTTACTGCAAGCTCCCCTTCAAGCTTAGTCTGACCGTAGACATTTAAGGGCTTATAGTCCTTACAGTCGGGCTGCCAGGGGTCTGTTCCCTGACCGTCAAAAACATAATCTGTGCTTAAATATATCATTTTGCAGTCAAGCTTTTTACAGACATTCGCTATATTTTGTGTTCCTCCGGCGTTGACCGCACGGACGAAGCTTACCTTGTCGTCGTCCTCAGCCATATCCACTGCCGTCCATGCTGCGCAGTGAACAACAGCATCCGGCTCAGCTTCGGCAATCACCTTTTCAACGGCTTCGCTGTCGGTTATGTCAAGCTTAACATAGGGTGCTTCCGTCACAAAGCTGCCGTCGGCTGCTCCGCTGTAGCTTTCCGAAACGTCCGAGCCCACACAGTCATAGCCTCTTTTATTCAGTTCGTTTATTACGTCATGACCTAACTGACCGTTGACGCCTGTTACAAAAAATTTCATTTTATCTGTCTCCGTACATCTTCTCGTAATAGTTTTGATATTCGCCGCTTATAATGGTCTCCCACCAGGTACGGTTTTCCAAATACCACTTAATTGTCTTTTTAATTCCGTCCGCAAATTTTGTTTCGGGAAGCCAACCTAATTCATTGTGAATTTTTGTGGGATCGATAGCATAACGCATATCGTGACCCTTTCTGTCAGTAACATAGGTTATAAGGCTTTCGGGCTTGTTAAGCTCTTTGCATATAATCTTAACTATGTCGATATTTTTCATTTCATTGTGACCGCCTACGTTATAGACCTCTCCCACTTTGCCTTTGTGAATAATAAGGTCAATAGCCCTGCAGTGATCCTCAACATAAAGCCAGTCACGAACATTTAAGCCCTCTCCGTAAACAGGCAAAGGCTTGTCGTTTAAAGCATTGGCTATCATAAGGGGAATAAGCTTTTCAGGGAAGTGATAAGGCCCGTAGTTGTTTGAACAGCGGCTTATGCTTACAGGCAGACCATAGGTTCTGTGATAAGCCAAAACCAAAAGATCGGCTGAAGCCTTTGAGCTGCTGTAGGGGCTGCTTGTGTGAATAGGTGTTTCTTCGGTGAAGAATAAGTCAGGTCTATCCAAGGGGAGGTCTCCATACACCTCGTCTGTTGAAACCTGATGATAACGCTTAATTCCATACTTGCGGCAGGCATCCATAAGAACGCCTGTGCCTATAATATTTGTCTGCAAAAATATTCCCGGGTCTTCAATAGAGCGGTCAACGTGGCTTTCCGCAGCGAAATTAACCACAATATCGGGCTTTTCTTCTTCGAAAAGCTTATAAACAGCCTCTCTGTCGCAAATATCCGCTTTAACAAACCTGAAATTGGGGTTATCCATAACAGGCTCAAGGGTAGATAAGTTTCCGGCGTAGGTCAGCTTATCCAAACAAATGATCCGATAGTCGGGGTATGCTTTAAGCATATGAAATATAAAGTTGCTGCCTATAAAGCCTGCGCCGCCGGTAACAATTATTGTCATAATTTTATCCTCTTTCTTTAACATATCAAAACTGCCGAATTAAACCTTTAATAATGACATCCGTATTTTTAAATATCAACTTTTCATTTTTTAATGATTTTTAAGCCTTTTTTCAGTACATTTATCATCTGCGAAAAGTGCTTAATAATATAATTATATCACCCTCATATTGCTTTGTCAATGAAAAAAATATGATTTTTGCTTATAAAAACGTTAAATTTTACATATTGTGAAAAAAATTTCGATTTCAAAATTTTGATTTTGCTTTGTCTTTTTTTATAAAAAATATTGAAATGCACTTTTATAAGTGATATAATTAAATATGATTGACATTTTTTATATTTGTCCGCCTCATAAGTCTTGTGAGGTGTGACTTAAAGTTTTAGGAGAATGATTTTTTTGGACGACAGTCATGTGGAACTAATAGAGTATATTATACTTATTGTTCTTTTTTCATTATCGGCGTTTTTCTCTTCATCTGAGACGGCTCTTACTTCAATAAGCAAGGTTAAACTCAGAAGTATGCTTGACAACGGAGTTAAAAATTCCGAAATAGTCGAAAAGCTTCTTGACAACAGAAGCAAGCTTTTAACCGCAATTTTAATAGGAAACAACATCGTAAACATTTTGGCAACCTCAATGTCTACCTCAATCGCTACAAGGCTTTTCGGCAGCAGCGGCGTAGGCATAGCAACAGGTATAGTTACTATAATAGTTCTTGTTTTCGGCGAGATTACCCCTAAAAATTTGGCAGCAGCCAACAGCGAGAAGGTTTCCGCCGCAGTCAGCAAGCCCATTTATGCCTGTATGGTTGTTTTAACCCCTGTTATTTATGCCCTGAATGTAGTTACGGGCTTTGTTATAGGCTTGCTTACAGGCAAAAACACCGAAGAAGCCCCGGCAGTAACAGAAGCAGAGCTTATTTCAATGGTGAATGTCAGCCACGAAGAGGGCATAATCGAACACGACGAAAAGGAAATGCTCAGCAATATAGTAGACTTCGGAGACTGCGACGCAAGAGACGTTATGATTCCCCGAGTTGATATGGTGGCAGTGCCTATCGATGCCGACAGAGAATATGTTGAAAAGGTTTATAAACAGAATAAATTTACACGTATGCCGGTTTATGAAAACACCGCAGACAACATAGTGGGCATATTATCCGTTAAGGATATATATTTTATGCCCGAAAGCGAAAAATTCAGCATTAAAAAGCTGATGAAAGAACCTTATTTTACTTATGAGTCAAAGCCCTCAAAGGATCTTTTGGCTGTAATGAGAAAGGAAAAAATTTCTCTTGCTATAGTTTTGGACGAATACGGCGGAACTTCGGGAATTGTTACCCTTGAGGACATTTTAGAGGAAATCGTAGGAGAAATTTCAGACGACAACAATGAGCATTTCGAAGAAATAACCGAAGTCTCGGAAGGCGAATATGTTATTTTGGGAAATGCAAAAATAGATGATGTAAACGAAACAATAGGCTCTGAGTTTGACGACGAAGACTTCGACTCAATAGGAGGCTATGTTTCGGGTGCGGCAGGGCGTTTCCCAAAAGAGGGAGAGGTCATAACAGACGGAGACTATACATTTATTATAGAAAAGACAGACAAAAACAGAATTGAAAGGCTGAGAGTGAAGAAGTCCGCAGCAGAAGGAGATTAAACAATGTTTTTTGGTTCGGATATAGGAATAGATTTGGGAACCGCTACGGTTCTCGTATATGTAAAGGGCTACGGCATAGTTTTGAAAGAACCTTCGGTTGTGGCTATCGACAAAAACACAAAAAGCGTTTTGGCAGTAGGTGAAGAGGCAAGGCGTATGTTAGGGCGAACTCCGGGGAATATTGTAGCTATAAGACCTCTCCGTGACGGAGTAATCTCCGACTATGACATAACCGAAAAAATGCTTAAATATTTCATTAATAAATCTGTGGGAAAAAAATTTTTTCTCCGTCCCAAAATTGCGGTCTGCGTACCCAGCAAGGTGACGGGAGTTGAAAAAAGAGCCGTTGAGGACGCAACCCGTGAAGTCGGAGCAAGAGAGGTCTATATTATAGAAGAGCCTATTGCGGCGGCTATAGGGGCAGGGGTAGACATAAGCAAGGCAAGCGGAAATATGGTGGTAGACATAGGCGGCGGAACATGCGACGTAGCAGTTATTTCATTGGGAGGAACTGTTGTCAGCGACTCTGTCAAAATGGCAGGGGACAGGTTTGACGAGGCTATTGTTAAATATATGCGTTTTGAACACAAGCTTTTGGTCGGTGAAAGAACTGCCGAGCAGATTAAAATGACTATAGGCACAGCCTACCCCAGAGAAGAGGATGTTTGTATGGACGTTAAGGGCAGGGATCTTTTGGCAGGACTGCCCAAGACTATAACCGTTTCATCAGGGGAAATTATGGAAGCCCTGAAGGAATGCACCTCTGTTATTACAGACGCCATAAAGGACGTTTTGGAGCAGACCCCTCCGGAGCTTTCGGCGGATATTTCCGACAAGGGAATAATGCTTACAGGCGGCGGCTCTATGATTTACGGACTTGACAAGCTTATAACCAAAGAAACGGGAATTAAAGCCTTTTATGGAGCAGAAGACCCTGTCAGCTGTGTGGCTATAGGCACGGGAAAATATATTGAATTTATGTCAGACAAGAAACCTAAAAAGAAGCGTTGGAGGCTGTGGTAAAAAAATATGAACACCAAGGTTTTATACACCCTTGAATTTAATAAAATATGCGAAAGGCTCTCGGAAAAATGCACCTCGCCTATGGCAAAGGAGCTTGCCCGGGGGCTTAAGCCTTATACGGAAATAAACCGGATTAATTTAAACCAAAACGAAACCACCGAAGCGGCGGCGGTTATTCTCAAAAGGGGCAGACTGCCCTTAGGGGGCTTAAGAGACTTAAGCGGCGTTTTGAAAAGAGCCGAGGCAGGGGGAATTTTGTCTCTGAAAGAGCTTTTAAACGTGGCTGATTTTTTGAGAACCTGCGCCGAAGCAAAGCTTTACGGAGAAAGCGACAACAAAAGAGACAGTCTTGATGTTTTGGGCTCATATTTCGAAGGAATTATACCTGTTCCCGACCTTGAAGCGGATATAAACAGGAAGATTGTTTCCGAAGCTGAGGTTTCCGACCTTGCCAGCAAAGAGCTGTTCAGCATTAGGCAGTCTATAAGAAGCGCAAACGATAAAATAAGAGAAAGCTTAAACGCCATTATTCATTCCCAAAGTGTAAAAACTATGCTTCAAAACCCTGTTATTACTATAAGAAATGACAGATTTTGCGTTCCCGTAAAGCAGGAGTATGTTTCAAGCTTTAAGGGCATACTTCATGACCGTTCCTCCACAGGGGCAACCGTCTTTATGGAGCCTGCTTCCGTAGTTGAAGCAAACAACAGAATTGCGGCTCTTAAGCTTAAGGAAAAAGAGGAAATAGAGAAAATTTTGGCAAAGCTTACTGAGGCGGTTTATGAGCAAAGCGGAATTATAAGAGAAAACAGTAAAATTTTGGTTCATTTGGACTTTGTTTTCGGAAAGGGCGAGCTTTCTTTAAGTATGGAAGGCTCAAGACCAATATTTAACGGCGACAGAGTTATTAACCTTAAAAGAGCAAGACACCCCTTAATTGACAGAAACAAGGTTGTGCCTACGGACATCAGAATAGGAAAGGATTTTAACATTCTTCTTATTACAGGGCCTAACACAGGGGGAAAGACCGTTGCCCTTAAGACATTAGGCTTGTTTTCGCTGATGGGTCAGGCTGGGCTTCATATTCCCGCTTTTGACGGCTCGGAGTTAGGCGTCTTTGAAGAAATTTTTGCGGATATAGGCGACGAACAGAGTATTGAGCAGTCTCTCAGCACCTTTTCCTCACATATGACAAATATAGTTGACATAATTTCACAGGTCAATGACAGATCTCTTGTCCTTATAGACGAATTAGGCGCAGGCACAGACCCCACCGAGGGCGCGGCTTTGGCAGTTTCCATAATAAAATATCTTCACAATATGAAGGTCAGAACCGCCGTCACCACCCACTACAGCGAGCTTAAGCTTTTTGCTGTAACGGAAGAGGGGGTTGAAAACGCCTCCTGTGAGTTTGACGTAGATACCTTAAGCCCAACCTACCGCCTTATGATAGGAATACCGGGGAAGTCAAACGCCTTTGCAATTTCAAAAAAATTAGGTCTGCCGGAATTTATTATATCGGCGGCAAGGGAAACACTTTCACACGAAAACGTTAAATTAGAGGACGTTATTTTGGAGCTTGAAACAGGCAAAAAAGAGGCTCAGCTTGAAAGAGAAAGAGCCGAAGCCTACAGGAAGGAAGCTGAGAAGCTCAGAGCCGAAATTAAGGAGCAGAACGAAAAGCTTAAGGAGCGCAAGGAAAAGATTATTCAAAAGGCTAACGAGGATGCAAGAAGGATTTTATCCGACGCTAAGGACGAAAGCGACAAAATAATTAAGGATATGAGGAAGCTTGCAAAAGAGGGCAACGACAAGAGCCTTGAAGAAAAGAGACGAAGCCTTAAGGAAAGTCTTAACAAAGCCGACGAAAGGCTTACCAAGAAAAGTCCTAAGAAGAAGAAAAAGAGCATCGAGCTTAAAAACCTTAAAACGGGGGACAGAGTTTTCATTGACGATATTGGTACAGAAGGGTCTGTTGTTACTATTCCCGACAGTAACGGCGACCTTTATGTTCAAGCAGACATAATGAAAATAAAGACAAACATTAAGCGTCTTTCTCAGGCTGAAACCAAAGAAGCGAATTATTCCAACACAAAGGGTATTTACAGTGCAAAGGTCAGAATGAATAACGCAAGAAGCATTTCCACAGAGGTTGACTTAAGGGGCTTAAGTGTTTACGAAGCTATAGAAAAGCTTGACAAATATCTTGACGGAGCAATGTTAGCCAATGTCAGCCCCGTAAACATTATTCACGGCAAAGGTACAGGGGTTTTGAGAAAAGCCGTTCATGATTATTTGAAGGGTCATTCGGGAGTTAAAAGCTATCGTCTCGGTGAATACGGCGAAGGCGACTCCGGAATTACCGTTGTAACACTGTAAAAAAGTTTAAAAAATACAGCAAAGCATAAGAATTTTATAGTAAAAAAAGAAATTTTTAAAAATTTCTGCGTTTCCGATTGAAAAATTTTTTATGTGTGTTATAATATTATGGGGTTACTTTAACCAACAGAGTAAGTCCCCGCCTCTTAGGCGGTGGGTACTTACTCTCTATTCAGTAGGGGTTTCATGCCCCTACTGAATGGGGCGTTGATAAACGCCGTTGGTCATAAGCATATTTGCCAAAAGCAAATATGCGCATAGTCTTTGACAAATATAAAGTATTTTTGAAAGGATTTGACTTAATTATGAGCAATTTTAATATAACAGACGATGTTGTTTATATCGGCTGTGACGATAAAGAATTAGACCTTTTCGAAGGTCAGTATATTATACCAAACGGCGTTTCTTATAACTCATATTTAATTAAAGACGAAAAAATCTGCGTTATGGATACTGCCGACGAAAGAGTTACGGAAAAGTGGTTTAAAAACCTTGAAGAGGCTTTGGAGGGAAAAACTCCCGATTATCTTGTTGTTTCACATATGGAGCCGGATCACGCTTCAAACATTCAGCGTTTTGCTGAAAAATATCCTGAAGCTAAAATCGTGGGAAACGCAAAGACATTTGTTTTTTACAAACAGTTCTTTAATGAAGACATTACTTCAAAGTCAGTTGTTGTCAAAGAGGGCGATGTTTTGGATTTAGGCTCACACAGGCTTTATTTTGTAATGGCGCCTATGGTTCACTGGCCTGAGGTTATGGTTGAATATGACGAAAAGGATAAAATTCTCTTTTCAGCCGACGGTTTCGGAAAGTTCGGTGCTTTAGACACAGACGAAGACTGGGCTTGTGAAGCAAGAAGATATTATTTTAACATTGTGGGCAAATACGGCGCACAGGTTCAGGCACTTCTCAAAAAAGCGGCTGCTCTCGATATAGAGATAATCTGTCCTCTTCACGGACCGATTCTCAGCGAAAATCTCGCCTATTATATTGACAAATATAATGTTTGGAGTTCATATACTCCCGAAGACAAGGGCGTTATGATAGCTTACGCTTCTATGCACGGAAACACAGCGGAAGCCGCAAAGAAGCTGGGCGAAATTCTTAAAGAAAAAGGTGCCGAAAAGGTTGTTGTCTGCGACCTTGCAAGAGAGGATATGGCTGAAGCTATTGAAGACGCCTTCCGCTATGACAGGCTTGTTGTCTGCTCGCCTACATATGACGCAGGGCTGTTCCCCGTAGTTGAAGACTTTTTATATCACCTTAAGGCAAAGACCTATCAAAATAGAAAGGTGGGTCTTGTGGAAAACGGAACATGGGCACCCGCAAGCGGCAGACTTATGAAAGCATATTTTGAAGGAATGAAGAACATAAGCCTTTGCGAAAACACGGTTACAATAAAATCGGCTTTAAACGATGAAAGTCTTAAGTCGCTTGAAACTTTAGCCGAAGAATTGGTTAAATAATAATTACAGAAAAGTTAAAACAGGTTTGCAGATGAGGGAAAAAGAGGTGATATAATGGCAGATAACAGAAACAGACGGGATCAGTCAGGTAATAAAACAAACAGAACACCGGCAGCTGACAAAATTGCCGAACAAAGGAGAAGAAGAAACTCTCTCGAAAGCTTAGACGGACCGAGACTTAACGGCTCGGGCAGAAATTCAGCTCCCCGTCTTTCACAGTCACGAAGTCAGGAAACACGCAGAAGTCAAAGCCAAAAGAAAAACACAAATTCAAAGAATAATAAAAGGTCAATTCAGCCTATTAATACACTGCCTAATGTTTATTCAAAACAAAAAGCGCCCGGGAAGCCTCTTTTCAGCAGACTTCCCAAAGGCTCACCTATTACAGGGGGCAGATTTTTGGCAGGCTTTGTAGTTGTGGTTTTAATTTGCTGTGCAATATTTTCACTGACAAACAAAAATGCCGTTGAGGTCTTTGTTGACGGAGCGTCAATAGGGGTAGTTATAGACAAAAGCTATAATGCCGACAATATAGAAGAAATTTGCCGTCAGAAGCTTGTTTCATCTTTGGGCACAAACGTTGAAGTAACAAGCACAATTGAAACCAAAAAGGTTCATGCCTCTAAAAACGACGAAAATGTGGGAACAGGCGATTATATTATAAAAACCGTCACAGACTCCCTCTCTTATAATGTAGAAGCCTGTACAATTCTTATAAACGGCACTGAAATGGCTGTTGTAGCCAGCAGTGAGGTTGCTCAGACAGTTGTTGACAGAATACTTTCGGAACACAGTCTTTCATATATAGACGATATTTCATCTGTTATTGAAGGTCCTGTTATAGACGGGCTTGAATACGGTTCAGAGTATATTGCCGGAACGGAAATTATGTCTACGGACCAGGCTTATGAGGTATTAAGCGGAACAAAGTCTCAGCAGCTTACATATACAGTTCAAAGCGGCGACAGCTTCGGCAAAATTGCTTCTATTTACGGCTTAACTGTTTCCGAGCTTTCCGCTTCCAATCCAAGCATAACCGACACAACCAGAATTTCGGTAGGTGACGAGCTTACTATTAATGCTACTGTGCCTATAATCGACATAAAGGTTGTTACTCAGACAATCGACAGGTCAAGCGGAACCGCCGTAATTATAAAGACGACCTATATTAACGGCGTTGAATCTGATTCATCCTCTATCGACAGCTCCGTAGCTTCCGGCGATGTTGAAGAAACAACGGAAAGTGAAGAAGAAATAGCTGAAGAATAATAAATATACAACATAATCTTTATAATTTGAAAAATTTTTGTAAAAAAAGGGGTGTGGACAAATGGCTCAGATTATGGTATAATAT
>JAJPZT010000056.1 GCA_021204175.1 Clostridiales bacterium
ATATTAAATTTTCATAGCATTATAGATGGCTCTTTTTCAAAATTGGTGTCAATGTGGTGTAAAATTGCTTGTTTCAAATGGTATCAATTACTTAAAAACCCGATTATTTAGAGGTTTTTAAATGTTATCAACTGCTAAACTCAGTTTTGCCGCAGGCAAAAGTTCTGAACACCCTCAAGGGGAGGCTGTTATGTCGCTCTTCCGGCAAACTGGGTCATATAAAGCTCGTAGTATTTGCCTTTCCTAGCCAAAAGCTCCTTATGATTTCCGCTTTCGGCGATTTTCCCCTTATCCATAACAACTATAATATCGGCGTCTCTTATGGTGGAAAGTCTGTGGGCAATAATCAGCCCTGTTCGGTTTTTCATAAGGCGAACCATAGCGTTTTGAATATTTTTTTCCGTTCTGGTGTCTACGCTGGAGGTTGCTTCGTCCAAAATAAGAATTTTAGGCTCAGCCAAAAATGCACGGCAGATTGTCAAAAGCTGTCTCTGACCCTGTGAAATGTTTGCACCGCCCTCTGTAAGCTGAGTGTCGTAGCCTTTTTCCATATTCATAATCATATGGTGACAGTTGCCCGTTTTGGCGGCTTTTTCAACCTCTTCATCTGCTGCGTCAAGCTTTGAATATTTAAGGTTGTTTTTGACTGTGTCGGAAAAGAGAACTGCGTCCTGTAAAACAACCGCTGTGTTCCGACGAAGCTCGTCTAAGGCAATATCCCTTATGCTCACTCCGTCAATCAAAATATCTCCCGTGAAATTGTCGTAAAACCGCATTAAAAGGTTTACAACAGTGGTTTTGCCGCTGCCTGTTGCTCCCACGAGAGCCGCCTTTTGACCTGCTTTCACCTTAAGAGAAAAGTTTTGAAGCACCTGTTTTTCTTCATTATATCCGAAGCTGACGTTTCTGAACTCAACCTCGCCTGTTGCCCCGTCCATATTGAGAGAGCCGCTTTTGTCCTCGCTTTGGCTGTCCATAACCTCAAAAACTCTTTCCGCTCCGGCAACGGCACTTTGAATTTGACCGTAAATCTGGGCAAGCTCGTCAATGGGTCTGCCGAACTGCTTTGCGTAGACAATAAAAGCGGAAATTATGCCGATTGAAATAACTCCCTTAAGGGCAAAATAGCCGCCGAATGCCGCAATAATTACGAAGCCGGTGTTGTTTATTACGTTCATACAGGGTCCCATAGACCCGGCTAATATTTCAGCCATAATTCCGGCTTTGGTCAGCCTGTCTGAGGTCTCGTCAAACTCCTTTGTTACCTCCGCTTGGCGGTTGTAGGCTGTGACTGTTTTGAAGCCCACAACATTTTCTTCAACCTCTGCGTTTATTTCGCCCAAAAGAATTTGACGCTGAGTGTAAAAACGCTTCATTGCCGCAGAGAGAAATTTTGTTGCCGTAAGTGTAAGAACGACAGTCGCCATAGACAGGGCGGCAAGGCGTGGACACAAGGCGAACATCATTATAACAGTGCCTATAATCATTAAAATGCCTGAAAACATTGAGCTGACCGACTGCGAAACAGTATTCGAAATGTTTTCAACGTCGTTTGTCATTCGGCTCATAATGTCGCCGTGAGGGTGGTTGTCTATATATCTTATGGGAAGCTCCGAGATTTTGTGAAACAAATCCTCCCTCATTTTTTTGACCACTCTTTGGCTGAGCCTTGCGCTTAAAAGGCTTTGAAACAGCGTGCAGAAGCAGTTCACGCCGTAGACCGCAGCCATAATCAGAAGCACCTTCGGCAGCCGGTCAAACTCCCTTGACGCAATTCTGTCGATAGCTCTGCTTTGAAGAACAGGGGCATAGACTGAGCAGACTGCCACAACAGCCACTGCCGCAAAAAGCCCCAAAACAATTGCTCTTTCCGCCTTAAAATAATTCACAAGCCTTAAAAGTGTTTTTCTGCCGTTTTTGGGCTTTTCAACCTCGCCGTGATCTCTCTTTCTTTTCATTCCGGGCATTCTATAGCTGCCCATAGA
The DNA here is from genome assembly GCA_021204175.1 of Clostridiales bacterium. Classification (GTDB taxonomy): domain Bacteria; phylum Bacillota; class Clostridia; order Lachnospirales; family CAG-274; genus JAJQCI01. Next base: position 1,986 of record JAJPZT010000056.1, read on the forward strand.
TGTTGACGCCGCCATAATCAGCCCTCCTCCTTCATCTGTGAATAATAAATGTCTCTGTAAATTTCGCTTGTTTTCATAAGCTCGCTGTGACTGCCCTCTGCGGCAATTCTGCCCTTGTCGATGACAATCAGCTTGTCAGCCCCTTTAACCGAGGCTATTCTCTGAGCAACTATAATTTTCGTCAAATCCTTATATTCTCTGTTTAAGCCCTCAAAGAGAGCCGCTTCCGTTTTAAGGTCGAGGGCGCTTGTACAGTCGTCGAATATGAGAATTTCACCTTTTTTGAGAATGCTTCTTGAAATAGCTATTCTCTGCTTTTGACCGCCGGAAAGGCTTGCACCCTTTTCCGACACCATATTGTCAAAGGTGTTGGGCTGTCTGTCTATAAATTCCTTAGCCTGAGCAATTTCGGAAGCCTTTTCAACTTCGGCATCGCTTGCATTCACATTGCCCCACATAATATTTTCCTTTATGGTTTGGTTAAACAGCTCGCTTTTTTGAAGCGAAACGGAAACCTTATCACGGAGGTCTTTAAGCTTATAGTCTCTGACATCAACTCCGTCTATAGAAACAGAACCTTTTCTGACGTCATAAAACCGTGGAATAAGGCTTATAAGGGCGGTTTTTCCGCAGCCTGTTTCGCCTAAAATTCCTAAAGTTTCGCCTTTTTCAACCTTAAAGCTTATGTCTGTCAGAATATTCTTTTCACCGTAGCCGAAGCTGACGTTTTTAAATTCGACAGTACCCTTAAGGTCTGTGTCTCCGTTAAAAGATCCGTCCTTAAGCTCAGGTTCGCAGACCAGAAGCTCCTTAAGTCTGTTTGCGGAGGCAACACCTCTTGAAACGGTTTGGAATATCATAGATGTTCTCATAACGGCATTCAAAATCTGAGTTATATATGTAAGAGCCGCCATAACCGCTCCGGGAGTGGCTGAGCCGCTTTGGGTTCTTATTCCGCCCACCCAAATTATTGCAACGATTGCACCGTTTAAAAATATGTTCATAAGAGGGGTCATATAAGAAAACAGCTCCAAAACCCTGAGCTGAGTTCCTACAAGTTCGTTGTTGGCTTTTTTGAACCTTTCGTTTTCGTAGTCCTCTTTTACATATGCCTTAACAACTCTTGCTCCGGCAACGTTCTCCTGAACAACGCAGTTAAGCCTGTCAAGCTTTGACTGCAAGACCTCGAAAATGGGATTAGCCTTAGAAATAAAGTAAATTACAAGCCCCAAAACAAAGGGGAGGGCACAAAGAGCCACAGCCCCGAATGAAAGGTCAAGGGTCAAAAGGCAGATTATTCCGCCGATAATCAAAAGTCCTGTTCTGACGAAGCCCCTGAGACTTTGCAAAACCATATTTTGAAGCTGGGTTATGTCGTTGGTAATTCTTGTCACAACGGAGCCTGTGGAAAACCTGTCCGTCTGGGCAAAGGAAAACTCCATTGTGCGCTTGAAGCAGTCCTTCCTTATATCATTGCCGAAATTTTGGGAGCAGAGATTACCGAAAACACCCGACATAACACCGGCGAAGCCGCCTAAGGCAACAATTACTATCATTAACAAACCCGTTTTTATGATTATACCGAAATCGGAACTGCCGTTTGACAGCCCCAAAACGCCGTCGTCTACGATAACCCTCATAAGCTTCGGCTGAACCAAGTCAGCCGCCACCTCGCCTAACATAAATAAGGGGGTTAAAAGGGCGAAAAGCCAATATTTTTTTAAGTATTTAAACATTCTTTTTGTCTCCTTTGCAGCGGCTTCTGTATCTGAAAAGGGCACTGTCGAAACGCTCCTGCCAGCACTCGAGAAGCTTGTTTAAGAGCCTGAAAAGCTCCTGCTGTTCGTCCTCCGTTAAGCAATCGAACATATTTACTTCCTGACGGGCGGTTTCGTTTTCTTTCTCCTGAAGCCACTGCCGACCTTCGGGGGTAATCTTTAAAACAACCTTTCGCTTGTCCTCAACGCTTTTCTCTCTTATTATATAGCCCTTTTGCTCCGTTTTGGCGGCAAGCTCGCTTAATGAAGCGGCTCTGATGTTCAGAATTTCCAAAAGCTCGCTCTGCGAACAGGCTTCTTTTTCACGCAAAATTCTCAGCATACGCATAAGACCTCTTTTTCCGCCCCGACGGTGGTATAAGAAGTGACCGATTTTTTCCATAACGTTTAAAAGTTCAGTGCTTTCCAAAGCAAAAACCTCCCAATTCTGTTATACATAATGAAGATATAGATTTATACCGGTAGTTTTTTATGTTTAAATTTGTTCTAATTGATTGTAGCACCGACCTATAAATTTGTCAAGGTACCTAATTAAATCTCTGTAAACATTTGGTGAAAACCTGTTTTAAAAAAAATTTTAAAAAATTTTAAAAAAGTTGTTGACAAACTCAAATTGTTGTGGTATTATGAGTTAGCTGTCGCAAGGGAAGCAAGACAAAAAGCGGCAGGGGAGTAAAAAAGCTCCGCT
>JAJPZT010000052.1 GCA_021204175.1 Clostridiales bacterium
CTCCGTTCTTGATTTTTTGTAAAAATATAATATGCGCATTGTGTCCACACCTTTTTTATATTTGGGCTTGAAATTGGGTAAAAGCCGTGATATAATAATCAAGTTGACTGTTGTTGACAGGTTTATCCCGTACTATGGGGTTGGAATCTCCGGCCGTCTCGCAGTATCGGGGGATTAATTAATTTTCAGGAGGAATTTAAAATGATTGACAAAAAAGCTATTGCCGCTAAATTCGGCAGAAACGAAGCAGACACAGGTTCGCCCGAGGTTCAGGTTGCTCTTTTAACAGCAAGAATTAACCACTTAACAGAACATCTTAAGGTTCATAAGAAGGATCACCACTCAAGAAGAGGTCTTCTTAAAATGGTTGGTCAGAGAAAAGGCCTTCTTAACTACATTAAGAGAAAAGACATTGTTAAATATCGTAACCTTATTGCCGAGCTTGGCTTGAGAAAATAATAACTGTTTAACGTTAAAACGGGGCAGGGTCGGTTGGCTTTGCCCCGTTATTTTTAAGCAGACTTTGTGCTTTGAGCTTTTTTATGCGGAGATAAAAAAGTCTATTTATTCGTTTGAGAAAGTGCGTTAGATTAAAAATACGGCTTTTTGAAACGAGTAAATATATCAAAGGCAAATCTGCTTAAACTTGAAAGGAGATTTTTATGTTTCAGACTTATTCACTTGAAATAGGCGGAAGAGATATGTCCTTTGAAATAGGCAGAGTTGCGGAGCTTGCAGGAGGAGCTGTTATCGTAAGATACGGCGACACAACAGTTCTTGTTACGGCAACCGCTTCCGAAAAGCCCAGAGAAGGAATTGACTTCTTCCCCTTAAGCATTGATTATGAAGAAAAAATGTATGCCGCAGGGAAAATCCCCGGAGGCTTCAACAAAAGAGAAGGCAGACCTTCCGAACACGCTATTTTAACATCCAGAGTTATAGACAGACCTATCAGACCTCTTTTCCCCAAGGACTACAGAAACGATGTCTGCATTAACGCAACAGTTCTTTCGGTAGACCAGGAAAACAGCCCCGAGGTCTGCGCTATGGTAGGCGCTTCCGTTGCTCTTTCTATTTCCGATATACCCTTCCAGGGTCCTACAGGCGCAGTAAATGTAGGCATGGTTGACGGAGAATATATCATTAACCCCAACAGAGAGCAGAGAGCAAAGTCAAGACTCACCCTTACAGTTGCTTCAACAACCGACAGGGTTATGATGATTGAAGCAGGGGCACAGGAAATTACAGATGAAGAAATGTATGAAGCTATTATGTTCGGTCACAAGGAAAACGTAAAAATTGCTTCATTTATAAAGGATCTTCAGGATAAAATAGGAAAGCCCAAGCACTCTTATGAGGAACACGTTGTTGACAGCAGTCTTTATGAAGCAATCAAGAGCTTCATTACAGACGAAAGAATGGAAACAGCCGTTTTTGCAGAGCTTAAGCAGGACAGAGACGAGCAGATTTCAGCCATAACAGCCGAAACAGTGGAAGCCCTTAAGGAAAGCTTCTGCGGCGATGACGAAGCTAAATACTGCGCTGACATTGACGAAGCAATTTATAAATTCGAAAAGGAAACTGTCAGAAGAATGATTCTCAGGGATCATAAGCGTCCCGACGGCAGAAAGCTTGACGAAATCCGTCCTCTTTCAGCCGAGGTTGACGTTGTTCCCAGAGTTCACGGCTCAGGTCTTTTCAAGAGAGGTCAAACACAGGTTCTTACAATAACCACTTTAGGCACAGTGGGAGACGGTCAGAGAATTGACGGTCTTGACGATGACGAAACAAGCAAGAGATATATGCACCACTATAACTTCCCCAGCTACTCGGTCGGCGAAACACGTCCTTCAAGAAGCCCCGGCAGACGTGAAATCGGTCACGGCGCACTTGCCGAAAGAGCGCTTCTTCCCGTAATTCCTTCAGAAGAGGAGTTCCCCTATGCAATAAGACTTGTTTCCGAGGTTGTAAGCTCAAACGGCTCTACATCACAGGGTTCTGTCTGCGGTTCAACTCTTTCACTTATGGCTGCCGGTGTACCTATTAAAGCGCCCGTTGCAGGTATTAGCTGCGGTCTTGTTACCGGCGAAACAGACGACGACTTTGTTCTTTTGACTGATATTCAGGGTCTTGAGGACTTCTTCGGCGATATGGACTTTAAGGTTGCCGGTACTCACAAGGGCATAACCGCAATCCAAATGGATATTAAAATCCACGGTCTTACACCCGAGATTATTATGGGCGCATTAAAGAGATGTCACGAAGCAAGACTTTATATACTTGACGAGGTTATGCTTAAGGCTATACCCGAGGTCAGAGACCATATTTCGGAATATGCTCCCAAGATTGAATTTGTTCAGATCGACCCCTCAAGAATAGGCGAGGTTGTAGGCTCAAAGGGCAAGACAATCAACCGTATTATAGAGGAATCAGGCGTTGACAAAATCGACACAGAGGACGACGGTAAGGTTTACGTTTCTTCAAAGAGCTCAGAGGCTATCGGCAAGGCTATCAGCATGATTTTGGCTATAGTCACAGACCCCGAGCCCGGCGCTTTCTTCGAGGGCAAGGTAACAAAGATTATGAGCTTCGGCGTTTTCGTTGAAATTGCTCCCGATAAGGAAGGTCTTATCAGAATGAAGGATCTTGACTATAAATACGTTGAAAAGGCAGAGGACATTCTCAAAGAGGGTGACTATGTAAACGTAATGGTTAAGGAAATAGACGATCAGGGCAGAATTAACCTTTCAAGAAAGGCGTGCCTTCCTAAGCCCGATGGCTATAAGGAAAGACCCGAAAGACCGAGAGGAGACTTTAAGCCCCGTAAAAGAACCCCCAGAAGAGAAGATTAATAATAAATATAGTATATAAAAAAGTCCCTCCCGATAAAGGAGGAGCTTCTTTAATTAAGCATTAATAATAAAAGTAGAAGTCAATTCGCAAAATGATTGCATTTTTTCGAAATTATCAGTCGATAAGTCTTGCTTCAAGAGCTTCCTTGTCAGCTTCATAGCCGGGCTTGCCTAAAAGGGCAAACATATTCTTCTTATATGATTCAACGCCGGGCTGATCGAAGGGATTAACAGCTAAAAGATAGCCGCTGATAGAAAGAGCCTTTTCGAAGAAGTAAACGATTTCGCCGAAGCTGTAAGCGCTTGTGTCTTCGATTTCGATAACCATTGTGGGAACGCCGCCGTCGATATGAGCAAGATATGTGCCTGCGTAAGCCTTAGAGTTTACATACTGCATAGTCTTGCCTGCTACGAAATTAAGACCGTCGATGTTTTCTTCATCAAAGAGAATTTCAAGATCCTTCTTGGAGTTCTTAACCCAAAGAACTGTTTCGAACATATTTCTTGTTCCGTCCTGAATGAACTGACCGATTGAGTGAAGGTCTGTTGAGAAGTTAGCGGAAACAGGGAATGTGCCCTTCTGGTCCTTGCCTTCGGACTCTGCGAAAAGCTGCTTATACCATTCGCCGAACATTGTAAGGCAGGGCTCGTAGTTAGCAAGAATTTCGATAACCTTGCCCTTCTTGTTAAGAAGCGCTCTTGTAATGGCATATTTAGCACAGTCGTTGTCAAGACCCTTATACTTAGCTGCTGCGTCTGCTGCGCCCTGCATAACTGCGTCGATGTCGATGCCTGCTGCTGCCATAAGAACAAGACCTACGGGTGTAAGTACTGAGAAACGTCCGCCTACGTCATCGGGAATAACGAATGTCTGATAGCCTTCCCTATCGGAGAAGTTTTTAAGAGCTCCTCTTGCCTTGTCTGTTGTAGCGTAAATTCTCTTTACAGCCTCTTCCTTGCCATACTTTTTCTCAAGAAGATTCTTGAAAATTCTGAAAGCGATAGCAGGCTCTGTTGTTGTGCCGGACTTGGAGATTACGTTGATTGAGAAATCTCTGCCGTCGATCATTTCGATTATGTCGGTGAGATATTCCGAGCTGATGTTGTTGCCTACGAAGTAAACATCGGGAAGACCGGGGTGCTTTTTGCTGTTGTAGAACATACCGTTGATGAAATCAAGGGCTGCTCTGCCGCCTAAATAAGAACCGCCGATACCGATAACGATAAGAACCTCGCTGTCGGACTGAATTTTCTTTCCGACTGCTTTAATTCTTTCAAATTCTTCCTTGTCATAATTAACGGGAAGATCTACCCAGCCCAAAAAGTCGTTGCCTGCGCCCTCTTTTGAATATACAAGGCTGTCGGCAAGCTTTGCCATAGGCTCAATCTTTGCATACTCTTCGTCTCTTACAAAGTTTTTAACACCTGCTAATTTGAGTTTAATTGACATTTTTTATACCTCCGTATTATTTTTTAATGCTGTTTGGCACATATGCATAACGCATAGTATACCCTTTCCACTATTCTATCACATTTCAAACAAGATTTCCATATGTTTTTGAATTTTTTTTGTAAGATTTTTTGAAAAAATTATGCAGGATATTGATAAAAGGGGTAAAATGAAAAGGAAAGCAACGAAAAAAAACTCCTCAGGGTGGAGAAGCCTTTTTCCAATAAAGAGAAGGTATTTTTATGGGGTTTTACAGTTTAAACATATTGGGGGATGTCATAAACTGTGTGTGAAAATGTTTAAGAGTTTTCACAGTTATTATTATAGCAGATTTCAAGAATACGTGTGACCTAAGATTAACAAAATTTTTATTTAATTTTAGCTATGTTGCACAACTGCCGAAATTTGTGTAGGTGTTTTGCACAAACAAAGCCTGAATCAAAGCTTATTTTTTGACGGTTGAATTTTGACGCTTTATTCCGTAACAACAATTGAAACAGGGTTGTTTTCGGGTGGAAGGCTTAAAGTCATTTCTTCTCCGTATTCCACGGTAATTTTTGTGCCTTCCGTCAGTGCGTCCGAGTTTAAGGGGTTTCCGTCACTGTCGGTTATTGCTGTTTCTTCGTTTATAATAAGAACAACCTCTCCTCTTTCGCTGTCATTTATGACAATTTCATTTTCCGAAACGGAGGAAACAACTCCCTCGCCCACTGCTGTCCCTGCGGAGGCAGCCGGCTGTTCCTCTTCATTATATATCGTAATTATGTTGTAAGCGGTTTCTGTTTTGACAATGTCATATCCCATAAGGCTTTCGAAGGTATTGACGGGTATATAGGTGACACCGCCCTCCAAAATCGGCTCGCCCTCATAGGCAACAGGGGCTGTTTTGGCAAATGTGTAGCCGTTTGTGCCTATTGAAAATGTTATGTAAAGAGGGCCGCCGTTTGAAATAATGACGGTTTTGGTGTCTCCCTGCCACTCTACGCTAAGCCCCATAGCTTCAGCCACTGCCCTCACAGGCATATAGTCCATATCGTTGTAAACAATTACGCCGCTGTTTTCTATTTCGCTGTAGTCAAGCTCCATATGCTTTGCTTCCGCAGCGGAAACGCCCGCTGACATCAAAGCAGCAAATATCGCCACTAAAATCAGTTTTCTTTTCATTATTGTCATCTCCTTTTTTCATTGCCCCGTTAAGGGGGGTGTACTGATATGATACTATATTGAAGAAGAATTGTCAATGCATTTGCGGTAATGAAAAACACCTCTCAAGTGGAGCCTGACGAACCCGGTCGTCAAAGCTTAAGTCTCATAATCCTCCAGAATTTTGACCAGTGCTTCATCGCCGTAAAAATCTATGCCTGTTTCAAGCCTTTTTCGTTCGTCCTCGGGCAGAGACTCTACAGGCGTTGCGGTAACCTGCTTAACGGTCTTTTCTTCAAACTCGTTTTTGCGGTAGACAGCCACTTTTCCCTCATATTCCCCCAAAACATAATGCTTTGGCGAATAGGCGTTAAGCACCTTTGCAAGAACCACCTCGTCGGAGCTGAACTCCTTAATCTGCCAGCCGTCGAAAATTTCTTTAAACTCGGTCAGTGTTAAGCCCTGCCAGTTTTTGGGGGCTCTTGTTTCGCTTGTTTCCTTATGACCGCCCAAATATATATATTCATAGGTTATTTTTGTTGAAGAGCCTATTGCCTCCGCCGGAGCAGACGCCGCCTCTTCAATAACCGCCTTCGGAGCTTTATTTTCGGCGGCTATAGTTTTGGGGTCGGGAGTAAGAAAAAAATAGCCCGAAAGCATACCGAGAGTAATTAAAGAAGCAATCAGCAGGGCTATCAGGCATATTCTGTATTTTGTCATAATAACCACCTCACAATCGGTAAAATTTAGATTTATCATTGTTTTTATGGTTATTATTGACATTAATATTTTGTTTTATTCCCGTATTTTGAAAATAATTGCAGCAGTTCAGCCAAATAATTCGCAAAAGTTACGTTTTGCGAATTATCCGTATATTTCTGTATCCGTATAATATTCGCTGTTTACAAGCTCGTCAAGGTAGTCGATTTGGGTAACCATTTTAGGCGTCAAAATCACCGAGGGAATTTCCTCTTCGCCGTTCATAATTTTTTCTTCGGAAAAGTCCGAAACATCCTCTCCGCCTGTTAAATATACAGCGGCTTTTGTGCAGATTTTAGCTTCTTCACGGGTATTTTTAAAGGATGTCATTGAGAGAAATCCCTTTTCAAAGTCTCTGACAGAAGAGGGCTCGCCGTTTGCCCCTGTAATTATGGGGAATTTGTCTAAGGTATAGCCCTGTGAAAAGAAGTGAACCGTTGAGCCGCTGGCAATATAATCCGCTCCTGTAATCAAAACATCAAGGTCTTGATCGAGATAATACCCCGAAAGTATACGGTTAAGGTCGTTATAGGCGGCTACTGCGTTTTCAGAGGTGGTTGTGCATGCGTCAAAGTCGGTTCTGCCTGAGCGGCAAACAAGTGTTCCGTCGTCGAAATATTCCGAAAGAAGGTTCATAACCCCTGTATAGAGATCTTCAGCCAAAGGGTCGGTTTTTCCGAAAAGCATTTCAATCGTAACGTCCTGTGCGGCTTCAAGCTCCATCTCACTTATAACATAATCAGCAATAAGCTCCCCTGCCTTAACATTGTCAAAGCCCACATAAATATCAGAGGGTGAAGAGCCCTCAAGGGGTATCTCAATGTTTATAAGGGGAATTTCCGCAGATACGACCTGTGTCAGGTCAAGACCTGTTTCCGCTGCGGGGTAAAGTATGAGACAGCTTATATCCTGAGACAAAAGCTCCGAAATTTGCTGCTGCTGAACTGCTTGATCATTAGCCGCATATTTAAGAATTACGTTGAAGCCCTTGCGCCAAAGCCTGTTTGTAAGCTCTTTTGCAAGCTTTTTTGTATATTCCGTTTCTGAGGGAAGACTGACCCCTATGTTGAGCCTGTCCTCATCGGCTATATCCACAAGCTCGTCGTCGTCATAGCCGTCATCGGCTTCTTCCGCAGCGGCTTCCTCGGAAAGCTCATCCTCAGAGCTGCCCTTTCCGCAGGCGGTAAATATAATCAAAACCGCCGCTGCCAAAAGCAGCAGTGTAAAAAATTTTCGTTTCATAATAAATACCTCTCTTTATGTCTCATTATTCCAACGTATTAATATATTCAAAAAGCTCTCTTGCAATGGGTACGGCTCTGCTGCCGCTGCCTGCATATTCCAGCATAACCGTTACGGCGTATTTCGGGCTGTCATAGGGGGCAAAGCAGGTAAACCAAATGTGGTCGCTGTCTGTGCCGTTTTCCGCTGTGCCAGTTTTCCCGGCAATTGCGATTTGGTCGGAGGCTGCGGCGGTGGCTGTTCCGCTTGTAACAACAGACCTCATAAGCTCACGTATTTTTGCGGAGGTCTCCTCAGACATTACCGTTCCCCTTGTTTCGGGTGAAAACACCTTTATCATATTTCCGCCGGGGCTTTTAATTCCCTCTGCGATTTGGGGAGTATACATTGTTCCGCCGTTTGCCGCGGCTGCGGTTATCATATTTATGTCTAAGGGAGTAATCATTGTCTTTCCCTGACCTATGGCTGTGTCTATAAGCTCAGAATTGTCAGAGTCCTCGGTCAGGCTGAAAATACTGGTTGAATGCTCCAAAACGAAGCCGTTGTCACTGTTGAAGCCTAAGCTTAAAGCCTGAGTTAAAAGCCTTGATGTGCCTAAGCTTAAAGAAGCCTGTGCAAAATAGCCGTTGCAGGACTTGCTGAAAGCTGAGGTCAAGTCAACGGAGCCGTGAACGTTTGCGTTATAACAGCGGAGAACCTTGTTTCCGAAGTGGTTTGTGCCCTCACAGTAAAATGTCATATCCTCCTGATTTGTGTCTATTAACAGCTGGGCTACGGCGATTTTGAAAACCGACCCGGGGGGATAAAGCCCCTGTGAAGCCCTGTTTAAAAGAGGGGTGTTTTCTTCGTCTGTTGTGAGATATTCCCAGTTTTCGGCTACCGTTTCGGGGTTATAATTTGGGTATGAAACCATTGCCTTAATCTTCCCCGTGTTTACCTCGGAAACGATTATTGAGCCGTTTCTTTCGCCTAAAAGCTCAAAGGCTTTTTCCTGTATTCTGTGGTCAACGGAAAGCACAATTGAGTTTCCCTTTAAAACATAGCCGTTTTTCAAGGGGGCGAAAAGGTCGTTTTCAGAGTGATAGCCGTCCGAAACAATGTTGTCGAGGCTTGCATCGGGATTATTTTCCAAATTGTTGTAAATATCCTTTATTTCCGCATCGATTTCGGAATCGGTGGTCTCCTCTGTGGTTTCTTCCGTTGTCTCATCGGAGGTTTCTTCCGTTTCGTCGGATATGTCTAAGGCAGAACCTGAAGCCGTGTCATCGTCAAAATCGTCAAAGTCGGTATAAGGCAGATCTCCTACAGCGTATACCTCTGTTTCAAAAGGGTTTAAGCCTGTAAGAGAAAACACACCTTTTTTAAAGACCTTGTTTGTCAGAATATATAAAAACCTCTGAAGGGTTTCGTTGTGAAGGGTTAAAAGCTCGGCATTGTAGGCACTTTCAACAGCTGTCTTTCCGCTATTTGTATAGCCTGTTATGTGACAGTACATTCGGGGGTAGTTATAAACTCTTTCATATGACCCCTCGTCGTTCAGTGTGCTTTCCGCAATAACAACTCCGTTTATATCCTCAATGTTTCCTCTTTTTATAGAAGCCTCTTTAGCCGAAAGACGGAGATTGTAGGGGTTGTTTACGATTTCAGGGGCACGCACCACTGTAAAATAGCCCAAATATATAATAAGTGCAGCGAACATAGCAAATAAAACCCAAAATGTCTTTTTTATGTTGTTATTCATTGCCTATCACCCCTTACTCTGTTTTTAAGAGGTCCGCTCTCTTCCTCTGGGGCGGTTTTCCTTTTTCTTCTGCGTTTGGGCATTTCGCCGGGAGAAAGCTTATTTTCAGATTCGGAATTTTTGGGAACGTAAATAAACAGAATTATGCCCATTATAAGAGAACACATAACAACCGATGTTCCGCCGTAGCTTACAAAGGGAAGTGTAACACCTGTCATAGGTATGAACTTTGTTGTTCCGCCTATAATAAGGAAGGTTTGGAAGCATATAAGCCCGGTCAGACCCGACGCCAAAAGAGCGTTGAATTTATATGGCGTATTTAATGCGCTTCTGACGCCGCAGTAGAAAAGGGTCAGGTAAGTAAAAATTATAAACACTGCGAAAATTACGCCGAACTCCTCACATATGGCTGAGAAAATAAAGTCCGTTTCCACAATGGGGATTGAGGTGGCGTAGCCCTTTCCCAAGCCGCTGCCCCAAAGACCGCCGCTGCCGATTGCAAAAAGAGACTGGGCAATCTGATAGGTTGTGTTTGAAATGTCGCTGAAGGGGTCAAGCCAAGCCGCAACTCTCACCTGAATGTGTGAAAAAAGCTTATAGGCTATACATGCGCCCACAGCGGCAGCTCCTAAGCTTGAAGCCGTTATAAAAAGACTGCCTGTGGCAATGAAAATCATTATAAGCATTGTCATAAAGAAAATCAAGGCTGAACCCAAATCCTTCTGCAAGACCAAAATTACCACGAAAACACAGCCCAAAAGCAGCTGCAAAACCGTTTCTTTAAAGGTCTTATCCATACAGAAAACGCTTGCAAAATAAAAAACAAACAAAACCTTAACGATTTCGGAGGGCTGAAATGAAAACGGGCCTATGTATATCCAGTTTGTAGCTCCTCTTGTGGTTGTTCCGAAAATGAATGTAACTATCAGCAGAGCAAAGCCAAGACCCAAATAAAAATATTTGGCTTTCTCGAGATTGTTTATATATTTCAAAACAGGATAAACCAAAAGTATAACCGCCGAGCCCAAAAAGAAGCAGAACATCTGCTTAAGAGCCAGGTCGGGGTTAAGTCTCTGAAGAATAACAAGGCTTATATCCGTCAGAAAATACATACAGTTTATGGCTAAGCCGTTTATTTTTCCGTAAACAAGGGCAATTAAAGGGGGCATAAAAATCACTAGAGCCAGTCCCCCCAAAGCCGTTGTCAAATAATCCTTTACGGGTATGTCGGAGTTAAAGTTAAGAGTGGCATACGCCAGTATGTGAAAAAGGACTATTGTGGTTCGCTGAAGCCTGACGGCGTGGGTGCTTTCGTCAGAGGGGTAGTCGTCGCTCCTTCCTCTCTTTATGAGATAAAGGCTTTGAAGCGAGAAAATGAAAATCAATATTATAAAAATGTATTTGGATAAAAATATAAGCAGTTCTGTCATAATGTCTCCCTTTTGCGTCTTAAGGCACTGCCTTATTTAACCGCTTTTAGGGCTTTGCCCTTTGGTATGTTTTTTACTTTCTCTTTTGTTATAAACGCTTTGTAAAAGCTTTTTATAATTTCACCGATTTCTTCGTAGGTTTCGTCTGTGAAAACAAGCCTGAATGAGGAGGGGTTAAGCCCCGCCGCCTGAGAAGCGGAAAGGGGAATGAGGCTTTGAATTTCACAGAAACACTCTTCACAGTGAGGAACGAGGGGTAAAACAGCTCCCGTTCTGTCCTTTAAGGCGAACTTTTCTTTTGAGCCTTTTAGCCTGCAAAAGCGTCTGCCCTTGTTGTCTCCTAAAAAGTTGCCTATGGGGCAGTGCTCCGTAAGCATAAGGGGCAGTCTGCCATAGGCAATAACCTCTGTGTTTTCGGTGCACAGGGGCTTAAGCTCAGAAGCGGAAAGCTCCGTTGAAAGGGTTATTCCGTCATAAAGGTTCAGAAGAGTTTGCACAGTGTAGGAGTTAAAAACTCCCAAGGTGTGGTCACAGATTATTTTTTTGTCTGTTTTAATTGTTGTCAGGTTTCGTGTCAGATAACCTGTTATGTTTGTTTGGTCTAAGGTGTTTATTGTGTCCTTAAGGGCTTTCAGTGAATGCTCCCTTGTTATATAAGGAAGAGCAAAATATATTTCAGCGACATCTGAAAAATCTCTAATGGCGGTTTTAATTAATTCCTGACTTTCGAAATAAATTCGTTTAACAGGCAGACCCTTAAGGGCTTTAAGCTGATCTTCCGTTGAAACAAAAGCCGAAAGGAAGGGCTCTGCTGTGTTGGGCTTAAGGTTAGGCTCTTGAGGAAGCTCAGGTGAAGTCCTCCTGTAGGCTTCGGTTATTTCCTTTTCCAAAGCGTCACAGCCATCACGTCTTAAGGCGTTTAAGTCTTTAACGGGCAAATATATGTTTTCTTCTGTGTCCGCTGTTATTGACCCTATTTTAAAGGGGGTTGAGCCTGTTTTTTTAAGCCTTGAAACAATTTCTTCCTGTGAGGATGGGCGGTTTAAGGCTTCGGAGGGCTCTGCTCCTGTTATCGTGATTGAAACTTCCTCCGCTGTTAATGTCAGGCTTATGGGCTTGCCGATTTTTGCTTTAAAGTGAGCAGTTATTTCCCTTTGGGGAGAGGCTGTTTTAAGCTCATTTTCTATATTGTCGTTGAGGGTTTTGTCATAGGAAAGTGCAGCCTTATCTCCTTTTCTTCCCTTTATGGGGAAAAAGACCTTTTCGCCGGATTTAATCGGTTTTGAAACGAAACAGCCCGAGTTTTCAGCTGTAATTTCAATTCCGTCACCGGGTATAAGACCTTCGAAAAACTTAATATAACAGCCGTTTTTTGCTTCACCTGTTACTATGCCGATTTCTCTGCCGCTGTTTTTAACGGAGCTTGAAAGAAGGCTCTTTCCCTTTGGGGCATTTAAAAGCCCTTCGCTGAATGAGCCGCCGCGGCTGAAAACCTGAAGCAGGTTCTTTTTGTCTTCGGAAGATATTTCGCTGTTTTTATGTTCTTCAAGTGCCTTTAATAAATATTTTTTATAGGTTTTGACTGTTTCATAAACATAGGGAGGGGTTTTCATTCTGCCTTCTATTTTGAATGCTTTAACCCCGGTGTCAACAAGGTCGCTTAGACTTTCGGCGCACATTATGTCTTTGGGCGAAAGCAAAGCACCTCCGGCGCAGGGCTTGTTGTTTTTGAGAAGTGTATATTCCATTCGGCAGGGCTGTGCGCAGCAGCCTCTGTTTCCGCTTCTGCCGCCTATAAATGATGAAAAAAGACATCTGCCGGAATAGCTGACGCATAAAGCCCCATGAACGAAGGCTTCCAAGTCGGGGCTGTCTCCCAGTGTGTCATAAATCGCCTTTATGTCTGAAAGGCTCAGCTCTCTTGCCAAAATAATTCTGTCAGCCCCCAAAATTTTTAAGGCGGCGGCACTGTCCGATGAGTGAACGCACATTTGAGTGCTGGCGTTAATTTTTATGTCATTAAAATAATCTTTGAAGGCTTTAAAAATGCCTGTGTCGGCGGTTATGAAGGCGTCTGCCCCAAGTTCATAAAGATATTTCGCCAGTTCAAAAAGCCCTTTTGTTTCTTCGTCCTTATAGAGAGTGTTGAAGGTAATATAAACCTTTACACCCAAAAGGTGACAGCTGTCAATGGCTGTCTTAAGCTCGTCTCTGTCAAAATTAGCTGCGGAGGCTCTGGCGTTATATGCCTTTGCTCCCAAATATACACTGTCGCAGCCTGCGGCAAGGGCGGCTTTTAAAGTCTCCGGGCTGCCGCAGGGCGCAAGAATTTCGTATTTTTTCATTGCTTTTTAGCTGCGGTTTCAGTCTCTTTTACGGGGGCATCGGTCTTTAAAACAAGCTGACCGTCTGCTTCTGTTTTTGTGGGAGACTGGCTGCGCAAAACCTCAATTTCGTCCTCCGCCGCCTTAAGCTTTTCCGCAAGGCTCTTATTTTCCTTCTTTGTACGTCCGTTTTCGCTCTTTATGTCATTAAGCTCCTTTAAAAGAGTTTCTCTGTCTTTGTCCTTGTCCTTGATTTTGCCGTTTTTGTCGGGAACTGGAGGCACTAAGCCTGCGTCTGCAATTATATCCTGAAGGCGTTTAATTTCGGACTTTTGGGCTTCCAAAACTGTGTTTGCGGCTTCAAGCTTTTCTTTTTCCGCCAAAATATCCTTTTCAAGCTGATTTTTGTCGGAAACTATATTATCCGAGCCCTGACGGAGCTTTTCTATAATTTCGTTCTTTTCTTCCGAAAGCTTTTTTTCGTCGTCCAAAGCCTTTTGAAGCTTAGCAATTTTGTCCTGTAAGTCGGCGTTTGCCTTAAGGCTTGAACCGCTTTTCTCCGACTGCTTAAAAAGGTCGTCGGCTATGTTTAAAGCAAGCATTATGGGAAACGAATCCGACAGGCGTGTGACAGTGCTTAAGCCTGCGGTGATTTCCCTGTATTTTCGGTCAACATAGCCCGCCACGGTTTTGATATAGTCCTCGCCGTCCTCCGCCGTAAGCTTATAGGCTTTTCCGTTTATAATAACCTCAACAAGTTTCTTTTCTGAATCCAAAACAAATACCCTCCTGTTGTGACACGAATTAATAAAATCTTAATACTTTGATTGTATCACATTCAAAAGGGCATTTCAAGGGGCGGTTTATATATTTTATACAGAACAATAAAAAATATTTCAATTAATCTTTACATTCAACAATTTTTTTGATATAATAGCAATAGGCAATTTGCTAAAGGGTAGGTTAGGCGTGCCTTCTATATAATTTTTAGTACCTGTAGGACTTTTGTTATAAAGGAGGTGAAACCTATGACGATGTATGATGTTATTCAAGCCTATTATGCTGCTGTGAAAGTATATTACTATGCTAAGTACATAATTGTGCCAATGATAAAAATCAGACATAAGAAAAACCGCCCTGAGTGCAAATAGTGGCGGCTTTATCTTATCATAAATAAATTATTGCCGCCTAACCACCTTTGAAGTGGTTGCTTAGCCGTTAGGCGGGGATTAGGTGAGGATTAGGTGAGTATTAGCCGTACTCGCCTTTTCTTTTTTATATTTATATTATACACCATATTTTTTCAGATTACAAGTATTTTAAAGAAAAATTTTGAGATAAAATTTGTCCTGTTAAATGTATTAAAATAACACCTATTTCGGCAAATTTTAGCAGAACTGTTACGAATTTTTAAGCATCAAAAGCTTTTGAAAGGGAGAAAGTGAAGCTTCGGAATTCAGACCGTTTATTTTAATCAGAGATGAAACAGGGGAGTTATGACTTTTGGCAATATTAAAAAGCGTGTCTCCCTCTTTTACTATGTAAAGTGTCATTGAGGGGTAAGCCTGCAAAGCCTCCTCGCTCATATCCTCAAAGTCAAGGTCTGTCAAAACCTCTTCCCTCATATTTTCGGCGGCAGTTAAGCACAGTGAAAGAACAGGCTTTATTTCAACCTCTCTGCTGTCTAAGGTGGAAAAGCTCAAATGTTCAAGCTTTAGGTCAACATCAACAACAGGGTTTGCGTCAGGGTTTAACCCCTTCATTTCCACAGACTGTCTGTAGGGCAGAAGTGTTTCATAACAGTAAACCGGGCGGCTGTCATCCTTTGCGGTATAAAGTATCTTCGCCTCAACCATACCCTCGGCGGTTATTTTATCTTTAAACAACTCTGTTTTGTCGCAGACAGGGCGGCAAAGAATATGGCAGATTTTAAGAATAGGCGGTGCAGAAGGGTCAAGCTCTATAACCTCTTTCACGGGGAACTGGTTTTTGTTTCGGCAGACAAAGGCAGTCAGGGGCAGCTCGGCACTTTCCGAGACTGTTTCCTTATCCGGTATGTAAGCGTCTGTCAGTGCGTTTAGGGTCTGCTCCGCCAAAATAATATAGGAGGCACGAATATTGAAGGAACAGGAAAGCTTCCTCATTTCGCCGTTTTCATCCTCAGTTGGGGTCACAGATGAAGAAACTACCGACAGATTAAGACGGCAAAGAGGGTTTTCACCGCTTCCCTTAATTTCAAAAGCGCCGTTTACGGGCATCTCATATTCTAAAACATCTATTTCCTTTGCTCCCTCATGCTCATAGAGAATTTTAAGGGCAAGGTCGGCTGAAATACTGAGCTTATCTTTTGAAAGCTTTGTTTCTGTTTGATTAAGCATAAAACAGGTGTCGAAAATTTCGCCTATTTCGCCGCTGTCCTGAGGAAGGGTCAAGTCCTCTGAAATTTTAAAGGTTTCCTCGCCTAAATCGACAGGGGAGAATGTTTTTAAGACTCTGCTTATTTTGTTCTCACTCGCTAAGTCCTTAACGTCCGTTACAATTTCGGCTTCGATTTGGGAAACAGCCATAAAGTTAAGAGAAATGCTTATGCGGTAGCGGAGCTTTCTGTCATTTACCACAGTGAGAACCGAATCCGTTACTTCAATGTCACCGCTGAGTATTCTGCATTCTTCGGGAAGGTCTGCGGAAACAAAGTCGCTTAAGGGTATGTCCGTCCGCAAGCACACAGGGCTTTTTTCCTCACCCTTTGGCAGATATATAACGGAAAGGGAAAGTCTGCCCTTAAAGCTTATTTTCCCCTTGCTGCTTTCAGCCTCGGTTATTGCCCCTGTGGGATTATAATAGGCTATTTCAGAAGCGTCGGGCTTGGCGTCGGGGACTATAATATCCCCCTCTATTAAAGCTGTGGTCAAAATCTCTTGGGGATATTTATTCATAATTATTTTTTCTTTTATAATTTCCAATTAAAAAATCCTCCTGCGGAATATATTCTTATAAATGTATATTCCGCAAAGAGGATTTTTATAACTTATTTGGTTTTTATGGCTTCCAAAATGCCGTCGGCAATCTTATCAAACTCCGCCTTTATAACAGGGTCAGTAATTTCTCCGCCGTTTTCGGATATTGAAGAAAGATTTGCGTCCGTAGGCAGCTCGCCCAAAAGGGGCACACCTGTTTTTTCCAAAAAGTCAGAGGTTTCCTTTCCGAAAATGTTTATTTTTTCGCCGCAGTGGGGGCAGGTAATATAGCTCATATTCTGAACAGTGCCTATAACCTTAATTTTAAGCATATGCGCCATATTTACAGCCTTTGCCACTATCATTGAAACCATATCCTGGGGAAGGCTCACCATAACAGCTCCTGTGATAGGTATCTGCTGCATAACCGTCAGCGTAATATCCCCTGTTCCCGGGGGCATATCTATAACAAGATAGTCAAGATCGCCCCAAAGAACCTCATTCCAAAACTGAATTACACAGGTGGAAAGAAGAGAGCCTCTCCAAATAACGGGGCTGTCCTCGCTGTCAAGCATAAGGTTAAGGCTGATAACCTTTACGCCCTTTGGAGACACAACAGGAAGAAAGTGTTTTCCGTCAGAATATGCCTTTTCACCCTGAAGCCCCATAAGACGAACCGTACTGGGGCCTGTAATGTCTCCGTCAAGAAGCCCTACCTTATAGCCCCTGTCCGCAAGGGTGTTTGCCAAAAGGACTGATATAGTCGACTTGCCTACGCCGCCCTTTCCGCTCATAACGCCTATTACGTTTTTAATTTTGTTTTCGGGAATTTGCTTTACACCGCAGTCCTCGCTGTTTTTGCCGCAGGTGCCCTTTGAAGGACAGCCGTCACAGTTTGCCATAAAAATTCACCTCAAAAATTGTTTTTAAAATAATTGATTAATCGTTTAATTCCACATGAACGGGCTTAAGATTCCAAATTTCATCTGCATACTGCTGAATAGTTCTGTCAGATGAGAACTTTCCGCTCTTAGCTACGTTGATAATAGCCTTTCTTGCCCATTCGTCGGGGTTTTTATATGCTTCGTTAATCTTCATCTGAGCCTCTTTATAAGCTGCGAAGTCTTTAAGAACAAGATATTCGTCGGCTCTGTTGCCGTTTATGCCGTTTAAGAGTGAGTTGTAAATTTCTCTGAAAAGCTCAGTGTTTTCGTCAAGTGTTCCGTCAATAAGAGCGTTCATAACTCCTCTTACGTCTGAGTCGATGTTGTAAACGTCCCAGGGGTTATAGTTGTTCTTAGCATATGTGTCAATAACCTCGTCAGCCGTTAAGCCGAAGATGAATATGTTGTCGCTGCCGACTTCTTCGTTCATTTCAACGTTAGCGCCGTCAAGAGTACCGATTGTTAATGCGCCGTTAAGCATAAACTTCATATTGCCCGTTCCGGAAGCTTCCTTGCTGGCAGTTGAAATCTGCTCTGAAACGTCTGCCGCGGGGATAAGCTTTTCTGCGAGAGAAACTCTGTAGTTCTCAGCGAAAACAACCTTAATCTTTCCGTTAATAGCAGGGTCGTTGTTTACAACGTCTGCAACGGTGTTTATAAGCTTGATAATAAGCTTAGCTCTGTAATAGCCTGCTGCGGATTTAGCGCCGAAAATAAATGTTCTGGGAACGATGTCAAGGGCAGGATTTCTCTTAAGCTCGTTGTAAAGGCTTATAATATGAAGAACGTTCAAAAGCTGACGCTTATATTCGTGAAGACGCTTAACCTGAATATCGAAAATAGAATTGGGGTCGATGTCTACGCCGTTTGTCTTTTTAAGATAAGCCGCAAGCTTAACCTTGTTGTTCTTCTTAATGTCCATAAACTTCTTACGGAAAATAGGATCGTCTGCATAGGGAAGAAGCTTTTCAAGCTCCGAAAGGTTCTTATACCAACCGTCGCCTATTGTTTCGGTAATAAGTGCTGCAAGCTCGGGGTTTGCGTGACCCAGCCATCTTCTCTGAGTTATGCCGTTTGTCTTGTTGTTGAACTTTTCGGGATAAATCTCATAGAAGTCCTTAAGCTCCTGATTTTTAAGAATTTCAGTGTGGAGTGCCGCAACGCCGTTTACGGAGTGTGAGCCTACGATAGCAAGATATGCCATTCTGATCTGACCGTCTGCTACGATAGCCATTTTTCTGATCTTGTTTGCATCGTTTCCGTATTTTTCAATAAGCAAAGCGCAGAAACTGCGGTTGATTTCCTCAGCGATCATATAAATTCTGGGAAGAAGACGTGAGAAAAGGTCGAAGGGCCATTTTTCAAGGGCTTCAGACATTATAGTGTGGTTTGTATAAGCACAGGTCTTTGTGGTGAGCTCCCAAGCCTTGTCCCAGGGGATGTCGTTTTCGTCAACAAGAACACGCATAAGCTCTGCAACTGTAATTGAAGGATGTGTATCGTTCAGCTGGAAAGCCACCTTTTCGGGAAGAAGGTTAAAGTCTGTGTTATGCTCCTTAAAACGGCGGATTGTTCTCTGAACCGTAGCGGAAACAAAGAAATACTGCTGTTTAAGTCTCAGCTCCTTGCCTTCGATGTGGTCATCGGCAGGGTAAAGAACCTCAGTAAGAACCTTAGCAAGAGTTTCCTCAGCGTTAGCCTTCTGATAGTCGCCGGCATTGTATGAACGAAGGTCGAACTTGTTCATAGCCTCTGCGTCCCAAAGACGAAGAGTGTTTACTGTGTTGTTGTCATAGCCTACAACGGGGTAGTCATAAGGAACGGCAAGAATAGACTGATAGTTTTCCTGAACGAACTTAACGTTTCCGTCGTCCTGAGGGATAGCTCTTACAGTGCCGCCGAACTTAACCTCAACGGAGTTTTCGGGACGTCTGATTCCCCAGAAGTCGCCGTCCTGAAGCCAGTTATCGGGGTATTCAACCTGATAGCCGTTTTCGATTTTCTGCTCGAAAATACCGTAGTGATAACGGATTCCGCAGCCGTAAGCGGGAAGCTCAAGGGTTGAAAGAGAGTCTAAGAAACAAGCTGCAAGTCTGCCTAAGCCGCCGTTTCCCAAACCGGGGTCTTTCTCTGCGTCTTCAAGAAGGTTATAGTCAATGTTTAATTCTTCCAAAACGTCTTTAACCGTTGTCATAAGCTGCATATTGAGAATTGCATTGCCTAAGAAACGGCCCATAAGAAATTCCATTGAAAGATAATAAACGATTTTGCAGCCCGTTTCGTCATATTTGTCATGGGTTGCAATCCACTTATCTGTTACATAGCCTCTGATTGTAAAAACAAGAGCCTGATACATTTCGTGAGGGCTTGCCTTTTCAATGGTTTTTCTTGTAAGGGTTTTTACGTTTTCGGTAAGCTGTTTTTTAAATACTTCCTTATCAATTTGCATTTTTTAAATTTCTCCTTTCATTGGTTGCGGCGAAGCTTGAGATAAAGGCTTTAAGCCGTTTCTCCCAGCTTTTTGCTTCTGTCAGCCGTTATAAGGTTGTCTATAATTTCATCCAAATCGCCGTTTAAAACCTGATCAAGGCGGTGGATGGTGAGACCGCAGCGGTGGTCGGTAACACGGTTTTGAGGGTAGTTGTATGTTCTTATTTTTTCATTCCTCATACCCGTGCCTACCTGACGGTGACGCTCTTCGTCAATTTCTGCCTGTTTCTTGTCCTGTTCCAATTTATATAGCTTGCTCATCAAAATTTTGAGAGCCTTTTCTTTATTCATTCTCTGACTTTTTTCGTCCTGACAGGATATAACTATGCCTGTGGGGTGGTGGGTCAGACGGACTGCGGAGTCTGTGGTGTTTACGCACTGACCGCCGTTGCCCGAGGCTCTGAAAACGTCAAAGTGATAGTCCTTGGGGTCAAGCTTAACGTCTACCTCCTCAGCTTCGGGAAGAACCGCAACGGTAACGGTGGAGGTGTGAATTCTTCCTCCCGATTCCGTCTCCGGCACACGCTGAACCCTGTGAACTCCGCTTTCGAATTTAAGCCTTGAATATGCGCCCTTTCCCTTAACCATAAAGGTAATTTCCTTAAAGCCTCCCATATCCCCGGGGTTAGCCGTCAATATTTCCGATTTAAACCCCGCCCTTTCGCCGTATTTTGAATACATTCTGAAAAGATCTCCTGCGAAAATGTTGGCTTCATCTCCTCCTGCGCCGCCCCTTATTTCCACAATGACGTTTTTCTCGTCATTTGGGTCTTTGGGCAGAAGCAGTATTTTAAGCTCTTCGGCGGTTTTCTCTATAGCCGACACAGTTTCAGAAAGCTCCTCTTTTAAAAGGGCTTTAAAGTCCTCGTCGTTTTTTTCGCCAAGCATTTCCTTGATTTCCTCTTCTGAGGTTAAAAGGTCTTTATATTCTCTGTATTTTAAGGCAATAGGCTCTAAGGCGCTGTGTTCCTTCATTAAGTCACGCCAAAGGGCGTTGTCTGCAATTATGTCGGGGTCGCCTATTTTAAGGGTTAGGTCATTATATTTTTTCTCTATTTCCCCAATGCTTTCAAACATAAGTCAAAACCTTCCTAAACCTTTTCAAACAAAGCCCCAGGACACTCTGTGTCTGCCGCCTAAGTCATTTTTGTGGTTTATGTTTTTATATCCGGCGGCTTTAAAAAGAGCGTCAACCGCTTCTCTTTGGTCATAGCCTGTTTCAAAAGCCAAAAGACCGCCGGGGTTTAAATAAGAGGGGGCTTGTTCGATTATTTTTCTGATATAGTCTAAGCCGTCTTTGCCGCCGTCAAGGGCTTTTTCGGCTTCGTAATTTTTAACATTCTTTTCGAGGGTGGGAATAACCTCTGTGGGAATGTAGGGAGGGTTCGATACAATAAAATCAAACTTTCCCTCTATGTTTTCAAACAGGTCGCTTAAAACAAAGTTTATGTCAGCCTTGTGATCCTTGGCGTTCTGCTCCGCTATGAATATAGGGCGGAGAGAAATATCGCTTGCTGTCATTTTTAAGCCTTTGTTGAGACTTGAAAGGCTTACGGCGATACAGCCGCTGCCTGTTCCCAAATCAAGCCCTGTTTTGTAGCTCTTTTCCTTTATGATTTCGGAAACCGTTTCCACAAGGGTCTCCGTGTCGGCTCTGGGTATTAAAACCATATCCTGAACCTTTATTGTAAGCCCCATAAACTCGCATTTTCCCAAAAGATACTGAACGGGGCAGCCCTCTGCGTGCTTCTCAGCCCAATAGTCGATTTTTCTCATTTGGTTTTCGTCGGGGCAGTAATCGTCTTTTGTGTAAAGTTCCGTTCGGCTGAAGCCTAGCTGACGCATTAAAATCAGGGAAGCGTCAAGAGCCGCATCCTCTGCACCGTTCTCTTTAAAAAGAGCCGTCATTTCTCTTAAAAGGTCTTTAACTGTTTTGGATTTAAGGCTTATCATTCGGGTTCATCCTCCAATACGCCCTTCAATGAGGCAATAGCCACTTCAATCATTTCATCGTCAGGCTCTTTGGTGGTTATAAGCTGACTGGCTTTACCGGGAGCTGAAACAATGTCTACCAAAATATTGTCGTTTTTGCCTGCCCACTTTATAACCTCGTAGGAAAGCCCGGCAACAATAGGCACAAAAATTATTCTCGAAAGTATTCTGTAAAGAACAACGTCTGTTCTCAAAAATAAAAATACTATCATACTTATTATCATAACCAAAAACAAAAAGCTTGTTCCGCAGCGCTTATGAAGCCTCGTATATTTGCGAACGTTTTCAACCGTCAGCTCTTCGCCGTCTTCAAAGCAGTTTATTGTTTTGTGTTCCGCTCCGTGATATTGATAGAGCCGCTTTATATCCTTAATAAGTGAGGTTAAGCCTATATAAAACAGGAATATGGCAATACGCACGAAGCCCTCTATTATGCCCAAAGCCCATGTTCCCAAATTTAAAAAGCTGTTTAAGAAGGAGCTTACCAAAACAGGCAGAACCATAAAAAGACCTATTGAAAGAGCTATCGAAATGATTACGGAAATGGTCAGAATAACCGTTGTAAGCTTGTCGCCCAGCTTTTCGGTGAGCCACTTTTCGAACTTGCTCATTTCCTCTTCTTTAATATCCTCGGTTATGTCCTCAAGCCCTGCCAATTCCGCAGAGCGTGTAATAACCTTCATTCCCACAACAAGACTTTCCACAAAAGCAATAACCCCTCTTATAAGAGGCAGCCTTAAAATCTTGTTTCGCTTGTCATAAGGCTTTGTTTTTGTTTTTTCAACTTTAATTGTCTTTTTTTCTACGTCTCGAACGGCAATAACATATTCCGTCTTGCCCTTCATCATAACACCCTCGACTATTGCCTGACCGCCGATACCTTTTCCGCAGCCGCCGCAGGGCTTCTTAAATTTAGTTTTCATATATAATCACCTTAATATTTTAAAACAGATGTCATTTGACCGAAACTCTTCATATTATAGTATAACATTTTTTTTAATGTAAATGATAACGAATTTTTTCATCTTTGTCAAGAAAATATGTGCAAAACACCTAAAAAATCTGTGTAAAGTCTTTGAAAAAAGGCTCTTACCCCGAATATTTAAAGATAAGAGCCTTTTTGTAATATATAAAATTTTGAGGAGGGTGTGTATCAGAAAATATAATTTAGATTATCAATAAGTCAATTATATCGAAACATTAAAACATATAAATGACTAATTTTCAGTAAGCGTCGCAGACTTAAATCCGCAGGGCGAGCTTTGCCCTCGTCGCAACAAGCTATGTTCGTTTGTTTCCGGGCAAACCCAAAAACAAGACTTCACTACGCTGTCGCTCCTCTTTCGTTGAAAGCTAAGGCTTTCAACGAGTAAGGAACACTTCCGCAGTGCATCTTTTTTCTGTGTTTACACAGAAATGAATGCACATAGGCAAGTGTGACGTGGACAGAAACTTTTCTGTGAAATTGATGCATTCAGAAGCTTTTTCTGACGAAAAAACTCGTACTTCGTGCGACAACGAGGTCTTTCGGGTTTACAGCATCAATTTTGCGGAAAACTTGATGGTTTCTTCCTTAGACCCATAGAAAAAATGCAGAGCATTTTTTCTAAATCTATTCGTATCTTAAAGCTTCGATGGGATCTAAAAGAGCAGCTTTTCGTGCCGGATATACTCCGAAAATTATGCCGATTGCGCTTGATATGGCGACTGCCAAAATTACGGAGCTTACGGAAACCACGCTTGACATACCCAAAATATGCCCGGCTATAAGTCCTGCCGCCCAGCCGAAGACTATTCCCAAAAGACCTCCCAAAGAGGTCAGAATTATGGCTTCTATTACAAACTGAAGCATAATGTCTGAATTTTTAGCGCCGATTGACTTTCTTATGCCTATTTCTCTTGTTCTTTCAGTTACGGTAACCATCATTATGTTCATAACCCCTATACCCCCGACAATAAGAGATATGGCGGCAACACCGCTTATTAAAAGGGTCACAGTTCCCGTTACCTCGTTCATAGCTTCAAGCTGAGCCGTTGTAGACTCGCAGTTATACATTTCCGATGTGTTGTGTTCCTCGTCTAAAATAGCTATAATTCTTTCTGAAAGCTCGTCTGTGTTGTCGGGATCTTCAGCCGTCAGAGTTATATTTGTGAGATTTTTTTGGTTAAAAAGTCTCTGGGCTGTGGATATGGGTATAATTATATCTTCAGGATATTCGTCTGCATACTGTGAGGAGGCAGCCTCGCTTTCGTCCTTAACTATGCCTATTACGGTGTATTTTTGAGAACCCTTCCATGACTTAAGGCTTATTTTTTCGCCTATAACGGCGTTTGAGCAGTAGCCGAAAATCTTGTTGGCGGTGGTGTTTGTTATTACCGCAACCTTGCTTTTTTCGTCAATCTGTGTTTGGCTTATGTAGCTTCCGTAAAGAAGAGTAGGCGACATTATGTCATAATATTCTGCCCCGACCCCTGTTATGGACGCTGTATTTGTCTCCTTGGGGTCAAGAAGCTTTACATAACAGTTGCTGGATGAATATGTGGGAGACATATATTTAACCCCTTCCACGTCCTTCAAAAGCTCATAATCGTCTAAAGTCAGGGCATTTGAAGAAAACATCTGACGGGGGGAATTGTTTCTTAAGGAGATTGTCATTCTGCCTACGCCCAGGCTGTCAAACTGCTCTTCGATTTCAGCCTGTGAGCCGTTACCTATTGAAAAAATCGCAATAACGGAGGCTATGCCTATGATTATGCCCAGCATAGTCAAAAATGTTCTCATTTTGTTTGAAAGCACGTTTTTAAACGCCGATTTTATGTTTTCGCCTATGGGCATTATACATTCACATCCTTAAACTCTTCTTCAACAGGGCGGTCGCTGATTGTGCGTCCGTCCTTAAAGGTTACAATCCGCTTTGTGTGAGCCGCCACATCGGGCTCATGAGTAACCATTACTATAGTAGACCCCTCTTCATTGAGCCTTTTAAATATATCTATAATTTCAAAAGTAGACTTTGAGTCCAAATTTCCCGTAGGCTCGTCGGCTAAAATTATGGCAGGGTTGTTAACCAGTGCTCTGGCTATAGCCACTCTTTGCCGCTGACCCCCTGACATTTCGTTGGGCTTGTGCTTAATTCTGTCGCTTAAGCCCACAATGTCGAGAGCCTCTTTTGCCCTTTTGTGCCTTTCGGCAGCAGGCGCACCGGCATAAAGCATAGGCAGCTCCACATTTTCAAGGGCTGTCAGCTTCGGCAGAAGATTAAATGACTGAAAAACAAAGCCTATTTTTTTATTTCTTATTTCGGAAAGCATTTTGTCGGGAGTTTTTGAAATATCTATGCCGTCCAAAATATACGTTCCCTCTGTGGGCTTGTCGAGACAGCCTAAAATATTCATCATTGTGGACTTTCCCGAGCCGGACGAACCCATTATAGAAACGAACTCGCCTTTATCGACCCATAGGTCCACCTCCCTGAGCGCCACCACCTCCAAAGCCCCCTGACGGTAACATTTGGTCAGACCTGTTATCTCTATCATTCTGCATCATACCTCCCATACCTCCGTTTTGTTCTGCGGAAGGAGCACTGTTTCCGCTGTCGTCTTCAGCTGTCATTTCACTGTAAAGAGCCATAACCTCTTCTACGGTCATACCCTCTTCCGTTCCTTCCGGTGCGGAAACAAGTATTCTGTCGCCTTCGTTAAGTCCCGAAATAACCTCTATGTATGCGTCGCTTGCTTCACCTGTTTCTATAACGGTTTTTTCAAGCTTGTTCTGCTGACTTATTTTATATACCCAGGACGAGCCGTCCTCGTCCTTATTAACTGCGGAGGAGCTTATCATAAGCAGGTCGGAGGACTCCTTTGTTGTAATTTCAAGGTCAAGGCTGTAGCCGGGCTTTAATATTCCGTCGGGATTGTCTACGGAAATTTCTATGGGAACGGTTGTCTCCGTACCCATATTCGTTGTGGTATCGTCTGCGCTGGGTGAAATTTTGGTAATTGTGCCTGTATAAACTTTGTCCTCCAAGCCGTCTGAGGTCATTGTTACCTTTTGACCCAAAGCCAAAAGGGGTGCGTCATATTCTTCAATGTTTGCACTGACTATAAGGTTGTTGAAATCAGCCACATAGAGAATAACGGTGTTTTCCTCGGTATATGTTCCCTCGTCAACGCAAACCTCCGTTACCTTTCCCGAAACAGAAGCATATGTATAATAAACAAGCTCGTCTAAGTCCTTTTCATAGTCCGAAAGGCTGTCTTTTAAGGCTTCGAGGTTCAGCTTCTGCTGTTCATATGAAATTTTAGAGCTTTCGGTGGAAAGAGGATTTTGCCCGTCATATAAAGCCGATTTTGCTTCGCTTAAAGAATTTTCAGCGGAAAGAACCTTTAAACGTGCGTTTTCCTGTTCGTCCAAAAGATCCTGATAGGAGTCATTTGCTTCTGTTAAAGTGTCATTTGCCTTTTTAAGTGTATATTCATAGTCGTCAAGCTCTGTCTGAGAAACGCCGCCCACCTCGGAAAGCACCAAAGCGTTGTCATAATCCTTTTGGGCATTGTCAACGTCTTTTTGGGCATTGTCGATAGCCGTCTGCTGCTGAGACAGCTTTGTTGTGTATGAATTGTAGGTAACCTTGGCTTCTTCAAGGCTTATTTCAGCCGTTGTTACTGCGTTTTCAAGCTTTTCGAGGTCGCTGCCCTCTGCCGCAAGAGACAGGTTTTTAAGGCTCAGCTCGCTGCTTTCTATGTCACGCTTTAAGTCTCTGATTTGGTTTTCCAAATCCTCCTTTGTGTCGTCTACGTCATATTCCACAAGAAGCTCGCCTACGGTAACCTCGTCGCCTTCTTCAACCAAAATTGATTTAATCTTGTTTGTTTCGCCTTCGGCATAAACCTCTATTTCGTCCTCTAAAAGAACAGTGCCCGAGGCTGTGACAGTTTCGCTTAAATCCATTGTGGATACGCTTTCGAAAAGCCCCATTTGCCGCATGTCGCCCATACCGCCGCCGCTGCCGGACGTAATTTTTCGGTAGCCTATTAAGCC
>JAJPZT010000026.1 GCA_021204175.1 Clostridiales bacterium
CCCCCGACTTCTTTCTTATGTAATAATTATAATCGCTTTTGCAATAAAATACAAGCAGAAATCTAAGCATTTGTTGAAAAAAAACTGAAAAAATATAGAATTTTCAGCAATAATTAAGGAATATTAACTTTTGATGAAAAATTATGTAAAAATCTAATTTTTAACAACTTGTTACTTTCAAATTAAAAGGGTATAGTAAAAGTGTATGATTAAATATACACAATAAAAAGGAGGTTTATTATGAAATGGTTAATATCAAAGATATTAATAGTGCCGCTTGTTTTTTCAAGCCTCTGCACCCTGCCTGTTCAGGGTGAAATCCTAAGGGGAGACGCAGACGGAAGCGGCATTCTCACAGCCAACGACTCGGCGTGGGTTTTGAAAAGGGTTATAGACGGAAGCGCTTTGCCCGTTGAAGCCGACGAAAACTATGACGATGAGGCAGATGTAGACCTTGACGGCGAAATTACGGCGGCAGACGCAGCTATGATTTTAAAGAAGGTTTTAAACGCTGCCTACACCTTCCCAGAGAAGCAGTCGGGCTCAGACACAGGCTCTGACACGGGTTCGGAAACCACAACCGAGACAACCACTGAAACCACTACTGAAACCACAACAGAAGGCACAACCGAAGAAGTTACCTATGAATCGGGCATTGTTTTAAGCGACAACGCTATCACAGTCAACGGTTATTCCTACAGCAACGGCGGCGTAGACCTTTACAACGACGACAACTACATAATCATTACCGCCGGGGGCAGCTATGACATATCCGGCACGCTGTCAGACGGACAGATTATAGTAGATTCTCCAAGCGACGTAGAGCTTAACTTAAAGGGCGTAAGCGTTACCAATTCATCAGGTCCTGCAATTTACGGGCTTAACGGCGACATTGACATAAGTGCCAAAAGCGGAACAACAAACTATCTTGAGGACGGAACTCCCGCAGAGGTAGACGAGGACGGCGAGCCCGACGCCTGCATATATTCAAGTGACGGACTTAAGCTTAAGGGCAGCGGCTCACTGACAATCGTAGCTAACTATGCAAACGGCGTCAGCGGCAAGGACGAGGTTACTGTTCAGAAGCAGACCCTTACAATTACCGCTCCCGACAATGCAATTAAGGCAAAGGATTCTCTGACCATAACAAGTGGAACTCTTAACCTGACAAGTACAGACGGAGACGGTATGCGCTGTACAAAGGGAGACGTTGTTATAAATGACGGCGAAATTACAATTTCAGCCGCTTCAAACGGAATTTATGCCAAGAAAGAAAATATTGCAATAAACGGCGGTACAATCGATATTACCTCCGATACAGACGGTATGGAGTCTGTTGCCGATACGACCATTGCAGGCGGTACTGTTACAATAAATGCCGGAGACGAGGGCATAGCAGCCGCCGGAGACATCAGCATTTCAGGCGGAACTCTTGACGTATCGGGCGAAGACAAGGCTATTAACTCTTCAGCCGGAAACATAGTTATTTCGGGCGGAGACATAACAGCCACGGCAGTACCCTCATCCACCACAGACTTTACGAATTACAATTATGACGCAATTCACACAAAGGCAGGCACAATAACTATCACAGGAGGAACTGTAACAACAACCTCTTACTGCGACGGTATTCAGGCTGCTTCAGACCTTTCTATAAGCGGCTCGCCTGTTGTGACAGTTACCACAACGGGAACAATCGACACTGCCGACGACATTTCCGCAAAGGGCATTAAGTCAGACACAGCGGTAACTATCGACGGCGGAACATTTGATGTCACAACAACAGACGACTGTATTCACTCAGATGCAGACGTAACATTAAACGGCGGAACATTCACACTTTCCACAGGTGATGACGGCGTTCACGCAGACGATACCCTTACAATAGGCGACATTGAACTTGAAATAACCGAAAGCTATGAGGGAATTGAAGCCGCAAAGATCTATATTAACGGCGGAACTCTCATCATTCTTTTGGACGATGACAGCATAAACGGAGCAGGAGGAAACGACGCTTCGTCTTCCGACAATCCCTTTGCCCAAAGCGCGTCAACAGGCTACATCGAAATTAACGGCGGCTATATCTACTGTGAAAACACTAAGGACGGCGACGGAATTGACTCCAACGGCTCAATTGTTATGAACGGCGGAACTGTCATTGTAAACGGACCTTCATCCAGTGAAAACTCTGCTATTGACTACGGCGACAGCTCATCGGATTATTTCGCTTTTAACGGCGGAGTTATAGTTGCCGCAGGCAGCTCACAAATGGCGGCTTACCCCTCAACAGCTTATTCAGCCGCTTACAGCCTTGTTTACAGCACAGGCAACACAAGCAACACGGGAGGAAATAAACCCGGCGGAAATATGTTCGGTCAGGGTCAGTCAACTACTGTTTCCGCAGGTGATTTGGTAACTCTTGCAGACGCAAGCGGAAATGTAATTATTGCATTTAAGCCCAAAAACGCCGCTGACAGCATTATATTCGGTTCTGAAAGCATTTCAAGCGGAGGAACGTATACAATGTATAAAGGGGGAACATACAGCGGAAGCCTTGACAGTCAAAGCTTCTCAACAGGTGGAACAATTTCAGGGGGAACTAAGGTTGCTTCTTCAACAGTAACCTCTAAAGTAACCACCCTCAGCTCATCAAATACAGGCAATTTCTAAAAAACAAAACTAAACTCCAAAAAATATTAAAACAGCCGCAGAATTGGTTTTAAATCAACTCTGCGACTGTTGTTTTTTATTATTTAATTAACGATTTGAATAATTATGTCTTTATATACTCGAAAAATGTGTTAGCATTTTTGCGATTTCTTTACATCATTCCCATTCCGCCGCCTTGAGGTGCTGCAACAGGTTCAGGCTCTTTAATGTCTGCTACAACTGCTTCTGTTGTAAGAATTGTTGAAGCTACACTGTTTGCATTAAGAAGAGCGCTTCTTGTTACCTTTGTGGGGTCGATGATACCTGCGTCAACCATATTTACATATTCGCCCTTAAGTGCGTCAAAGCCAACGCCTGTTTCTGTTTCCTTAACCTTGTTTACAACGACTGCGCCTTCAAGACCTGCGTTTTCAACAATCTGCTTAAGAGGAGCTTCGAGAGCCTTAAGAATAATAGCTGCGCCTGTCTTTTCGTCGCCTTCAAGCTCGCCGCAAACCTTTGCAACAGCGGGAATAGCATGGATATAAGCAGATCCGCCGCCGGCAATAATACCCTCTTCAACAGCTGCCTTTGTAGCTGCCAAAGCGTCCTCAAGACGAAGCTTTCTTTCTTTAAGCTCTGTTTCTGTAGCTGCGCCTACCTTGATTACGGCTACGCCGCCTGCAAGCTTGGCAAGTCTTTCCTGAAGCTTTTCTTTATCGAAATCGGATGTAGTTGTCTTAATAGATTCCTTAATCTGATTTACTCTTGCTGCTATATCTGCTGAGTCCCCTGCGCCGTCAACGATTGTTGTTGCGTCCTTTGTTACCTTAACGCTGCCTGCTCTGCCCAGCATATCGATTGTTGCGTCCTTAAGGTCAAGAGCAACATCCTCTGAAATAACTGTTGCGCCTGTAAGAACAGCTATATCCTGAAGCATTTCCTTTCTTCTGTCGCCGAAACCGGGGGCTTTAACGGCTACACATGTAAATGAGCCTCTGAGCTTGTTAAGAACAAGTGTACCCAAAGCCTCGCCTTCAACGTCCTCAGCTACAATAAGAAGCTTTGCGCCCTGCTGAACAATCTGTTCAAGAAGAGGAAGCATATCCTGAATATTTACGATTTTCTTTGTTGTAAGAAGAATATAGGGGTTGTCAAGCTCTGCAACCATCTTTTCCATATCTGTTGACATATAGGGTGAAAGATAACCTCTGTCAAACTGCATACCTTCTACAAGGTCAAGCTCTGTCTGCATAGTCTTGCTTTCTTCTACTGTAATAACGCCGTCGCCTGTTACCTTTTCCATAGCGTCTGCAACAAGCTGACCGACCTGTTCGTCAGAAGCTGAAATTGACGCAACCTTAGCGATATGGTTCTTTCCGTCAACCTTCTGGCTCATTCCCTTAATTGCTTCAACAGCTGCGTCTGTAGCCTTAGCCATACCTTTTCTTAAAATAATAGCGTTTGCTCCGGCTGCGATGTTCTTAAGACCTTCGTTAATCATAGCCTGTGCAAGAACAGTGGCTGTTGTTGTTCCGTCGCCGGCAATATCGTTTGTCTTTGTGGCAACTTCCTTAACAAGCTGTGCGCCGATATTCTCTGCTTCGTCTTCAAGCTCGATTTCCTTTGCGATTGTTACACCGTCGTTTGTAATAAGGGGTGTACCGAACTTTTTATCCAAAACTACGTTTCTGCCCTTAGGTCCTAATGTAACCTTTACTGTATCCGCAAGTTTATTGATACCGGCTTCGAGACTGCTTCTTGCCTCTGATCCGAATAAAATCTGTTTTGCCATTTTTAATCAGTCCTCCTAAAATTTTTATTATTCCACAACTGCCAAAATATCGTCGGCTCTTACAATAATAAATTCCTCTTCGTCAAGGTCAACCTTTGTGCCTGCATATGAAGAATAAATTACCTTGTCGCCTACCTTAACATCCATAGGCACAACCTTGCCCTCTTCAACTCTGCCGGGGCCTACTGCAATAACCTCAGCCTCCTGGGGCTTTTTCTGCTGAGCGGTTGTAAGAATAATACCGCCTTTGGTTTTCTCTTCTGCTTTAAATTCTCTGAGTACAATTCTGTCACTGAGTGGAACTAATTTCATAAATTATTACCTCCTATAATTGTTTTGTTAGCACTCACATCTATCGAGTGCTAACATCTTGATTTATATAATAGTCTTTTCATTCCCCTTATGCAATATCCGCATAATTCCGTTTTACCCTGTTTTTAACTTATTTTTAAATATATGCTTTATTTTACTCAATATTTCTTAATTTTACGCCCGATTTTTAAATTTTTGTAAAATTGCAAAAAAAGTGTTGCATTTAAGCCCTCAATATGATAAAATTCTTTCGTTAGAAAACATTTGTATGTCACAGGTGAACACAATTATGGATGATACTTCAAAATATTTAATAGTAGACAAAGACGTTTTGCCGAAGGTCTTTTTAAAGGTAATCGAAACAAAGCGCCTTGTGTCTGTTGAGGGCTTGTCGGTTTCAGACGCAGCCGCTTCTGTGGGCATAAGCCGTTCGGCTTTTTATAAATACCGTGACAAGGTCTTTCCCCTTGGCGAAAACCGCCGGGGAACTACGGTAATTATTGCCTTAAGCTTAGACCACCGCCCCGGACTTCTGTCTAACGTATTAAACACAATTGCGGATTTCGGAGCTAATATTCTCACCATAAACCAGACAATTCCCATAAACGGGGTTGCAAACATTACTATCAGCGCCGAGGTAGGTGCACTCACCGAGGGCATAGAAAGCCTTGTTTTAAAGATTAAAGAAGCTGAGGGCGTCCTTGCTCTCAAAATTATTGCACGGGAGTGAATTATTTATGGCAAAGGTTGCTATTTTGGGATACGGAACTGTAGGTTCCGGAGTTTATGACGTAATTAACACAAACAGGGAAATCGTTGAACACAAGTCCGGCGAGGAAATGGAAATTAAATATGTTTTGGATTTAAGAGACTTCCCCGGCGACCCCGTTGAAACGGTTTTAACCCACGATTTTAACGATATTTTAAATGATGACGAGGTCAGCGTTGTGGCCGAGGTTATGGGAGGCGTTAAGCCCGCCTACGAATTCACGAAAGCCTGTCTGTTAAAGAGCAAAAACGTATGCACATCAAACAAGGAGCTTGTGGCTTCTCACGGTGCGGAGCTTATAAGAATAGCGAAGGAAAATAACGCAAGCTATGTTTTTGAAGCAAGTGTAGGCGGCGGCATTCCCATTATACTTCCTCTTTTGACTTCCGTTACGGCAGATAAAATAGAAGAAATAAAGGGTATCTTAAACGGCACGACAAATTATATGCTGACAAAAATGTCTGAAGAGGGTCTTGAATATGACGACGTTCTTAAGGACGCCCAAGCTAAGGGCTATGCCGAAAGAAACCCCGCAGCAGACGTTGAAGGACACGATGCCTGCAGAAAAATCGCCATTCTTATGTCGCTGGCTCTTGAAGCACAGGTTGACTATAACGATATTATGACAGAGGGCATAACAAACATAACAAAGGCGGATATTGACTACGCTAAGGCTATGGGCAGACAGATTAAGCTCTTAGGCAAGGGCAAAACCACCGAGGAAGGCAGCTGGGCAATGGTTGCTCCCTTTATGGTAGGCAAGGACAGCCCTCTTTATATGGTAAGAGACGTTTTCAACGCCGTTTCCGTTGTGGGAAATATGCTTGGTCAGGTTATGTTCTACGGCAAAGGTGCAGGAAAGGAAGCCACAGCCTCGGCGGTTGTTTCCGACATTATAGACGCAGTCCGTAATAAAGACAAAACTATTGCCATAAACTGGTCGGAAGAAAAATATGAGCTTACGCCTATAGACGCTCTTAAAACAAGCAAGTTTATAAGAATCGAAACATATGATAAACCGGCAGCCAAGAAAGCAATAACCGAGCTTTTCGGCGAAACCTCTTTTATCGAGCTTTCGGATTATGAGGACGAAATAGGATTTTTAACCCCCGAGATGAGAGAAATCGACCTTGACAAGGCTTTAAGCGGACTTCTTTCGGAAGAGGGTATTGAAAATATTTTATCAGCTATCAGAACAGAGGAGTAATGTAAAATGTTAATAGTTATGAAGTTCGGCGGTACGTCTGTTGCCAATGCCGAAAGAATAAACAATGTTGCCATGCGTATAAAGCGTTCATATATGGCGGGAAACAAAATAGCCGTTGTTTTGTCGGCTCAGGGCGACACCACTGACGAGCTTATTGAAAAGGCTAAGGAAATTAACCCATCACCTTCAAAGCGTGAAATGGATATGCTTCTTGCTACAGGCGAACAGCAGTCGGTAGCCCTTATGTCAATGGCTCTTGACAGAATAGGCGTTCCGTCTATTTCAATGAACGCAAACCAGTGCCACATTTACGCCACATGCGACTATTCAAACGCAAGAATTAAGGATATAAACTGCCGAAGAATATTCAACGAGCTTGACTCTAAAAAGGTAGTTATAGTTACGGGCTTTCAAGGCGTAAACAACAGAGGCGATGTGGTTACCTTGGGCAGAGGCGGCTCTGACACATCGGCTGTTGCCCTTGCGGCAAAGCTTTCGGCGGATATGTGTGAAATTTACACAGACGTTGACGGAGTATATACCGGAGACCCCAGAATAATCAAACACGCAAAGAAGCTTAAAGAAATATCTTATGACGAAATGCTTGAATTTGCAAGTCTCGGAGCACAGGTTCTTCACAACCGTTCAGTAGAGCTTGCTAAAAAATACGGAGTAAACCTTGTGGTAAGGTCAAGCCTTACAGACGCACCGGGTACAATTGTTAAGGAGGAAACCAACGTGGAAAGTATGTTAATAAGCGGCGTAGCCGTAGATAAAAATGTTTCGAGAATTTCTCTTATCGGCGTAGACGATAAGCCAGGCACAGCCTATAAGCTTTTTTCAGAGCTTGCTAAAAAGAATGTCAGTGTAGATATTATTCTTCAGTCAATCGGCAGAGACGGAAAGAAGGATATTTCCTTCACTGTTGCCCGTTCTGACTTAAGCGAAGCCTTGACAGCCCTTGAAAATATCAAAAACAAAATAAACTTCCAGTCTCTTGACCATAAGGAGGACGTAGCTAAGGTTTCTATCGTCGGCGCAGGTATGGCGACCAACGCAGGTGTTGCTTCTCTCTTCTTCGAAGCAACCTATAACGCAGGTGTAAACGTAAATATGATCTCCACCTCTGAAATCAAGATTTCCATTCTTGTAAACGAAAAGGACGCAGACTATGCCGCAAACGCCATTCACGATAAGTTTATGTCACAGTCAGCCGACCTCCGCCACTGATAACAGCTTGAAAATATTAAATTTTGTAAAGTCTCCCGCCGATATGACGGGAGATTTTTTTGTGCCGACAACCAAACTGATACATAGTTTTTAAATATTTTAAGTTGATATTTAAGCAGATTTATATTATAATAAAAGTGTGAAAGAAAGGCGGTTAGGAGTATGGAGCAAAAAGAAGCTGCGGTTTTCAGAATGAAAAGAAATATTAAAGACACAGTGTTTACAAGGCTGTTTCGTGAAAAGAAATATCTCTTGCAGCTGTATCAGGCTTTGCACCCTGAAGATACAGACACTACAGAAGAGGATTTAAAGACAATCACCCTTGAGCCTATTTTTTTTAAACTTACATCTCTGCATTGCAGATACCACCTACTATAAAAGTCGATTGCTTCATGCTTCGCATTCCCGCAATCGACCCGATATTCGCACTTCGGGCTATCGCCCTACGTTGCTCATACGGGTTAGGTTCTCTAATGTCCAATCATCTACGCAAGCAAGCTTGCATATCCGATTGTCCATTGAGAACACTTTTATAGTAAAAGACATAACTAACGATTTGGGCTTTTCCGTTAAAGACAAGCTGTTTATTCTTGTGGAAGCGCAGTCAACTGCATCTGTTAATATAATTGTGAGAAGCTTTATGTACCTTGCCCACACCTATCAGGAGCATTTCAAGGAGACTAAACAGAACCTGTACGGAACAAAGCCAGTTATAATTCCCAAGCCTGAATTGTATGTTATTTTCAGTTGTGACACAAGCATAGACACGGATGTTTTGACACTGTCGGAACAGTTTTTCGGCGGTGAAGAAGCTGCTATAGAAGTAAGAGTGAAGGTAATTACCGAGAAGAACAGCAAGGGTATTATTGAACAGTATATTTTGTTTACCAAGGTTCTCGATGAACAGGTTAAAGCATACGGATATACAAAAAAAGCAATTGATGAAACCTTAAGGATTTGCGAAAGCTATGATATTCTGAATGAATTTCTCAAGGAGCATGAAAAGGAGGTCGCTGATATTATGATTAGTTTGTACAGTCAAGACGAGATTTACGAAATGTTTTTACATGAGGTTAAGGAAGAAAGCAAAGCGGAAGGCAAAGCAGAAGGCAAAGCGGAAGGCAAGGAAGATATGGTTATAGAGATGATTAAAAATAACCTTGAACCTTCCTTGATCAGTACAATTTCACACTTTTCTTTGGAAAAAATTAACGAAATCAAGGAACGTTTGTTAAACAATGTTCAATTAGCCAATGAATAATCTATCCGTCAGGGGTGCAGCGAATGAATTGCTGCACCTTTCCTGCTGTGCGGCAGAAAAAATAAAACAGACTCCCTTTTACATAAAAAAGTTTTATAAAAGGGAGTGTAAATTCTATAATAAAAGCTATGACAGAAGCAACGGTACTCCAAAGGGGCTTTACCGCTAAAATCCTTTAATCTCCTCAATATACTCCCTGTCTCTTTCCCTTTCCTCCACCATTCTTTTAATAGAGTCCTTAACATAAACAGGGGTAAAGGCTCTGCCCTTTTTATAATAATCCCAATATGTTTTAATATATCGTTCGGGGAAAATCAGCATATAATAGAGAAGTCTGACGGCGTTGGGGCTTAAGGGGCTTCTTCTGCCGTATTCCTCCAAAATTTCACTTAGCTTCAAAAAGGGCTGTCTGTTCTTTTTGAGAAATCTGTTTATAATAATTCTCAGATCCTTTAAGGGCGTTCCGGCTTCAAGCTTAAGCATATCGTTAAAAAATACTCCCGTGGGATACAGCGCCATAGTCTCCTCATCGGCGTTGTTTAAAACGATTTTTCCGTTATGCCTTGCGGAAAATTCTTCTCTGTCAATTCCGAATTTTTCAAGCCCTTCAAGGCTTTCTTCACAGGCTTTGTAATAATATTCATAGTTTTTAAGAAAAATATAGTCAATGTCGTCAAGACGCCGTTTTCTGTAAACCTGTTTTCTCATTCTTTTAAGTCTTTCCTCATAGGTTGAAAAAACCGACTTTATGTCCTCTCCGAAAAAGTCTTTAAATTCAGGGCTTTCGCCGAAAGCTCCGGCTCTGTGAAAAGCTCCGAATGACCTTAAAATCTCTCTGAAGTCTCCCTCTCTTGTATATTCGGGGCTGACTGTGTCTCTGCCCGACGGGGTCATAATGTAGTTTGCCCCTTCAAGCTCAAAATAGGGCTTTCCGTCAACAGCCGCTTCAAAGTCGAAAAACCGCCTGAAGCCCTTTCGCTTAAGTCCGTTTTTAATATCGCTTACAAACATAATTCTTTTGCTGTCGGCGTCCGCTTTTCTTATAACAAAGCTTCCCCTATTGCACTTAACTATGTACATATACTTAACCTTGCGGATATATTTAGGCTCGATTCCGAACCCGGCAAGAACCCTTTCGTCTAAAACTTCCATAATGTAAAAACCTCCCGTTTCTTTTAATTACACACCCACACTATGGGTTGTATATAAAAATATATTGCGTTGAAATTAAAAAAATGTCTTTAATATATAGGTTCAGCCGCAAAAAATAAATTTTATTATCGGGCACAAAAAATTAAAAATTTTTGTCTGGCATAAAAATTTTAAAATTTTTATCTGGCTCAAAAAAATATTAATTTTTTGAGCTTAAAGATTGAAATATAAATACTTTCGTGTTAAAATATAACTCAAAATAACATAAGTAAGAAGAAAACAAACACAATTTATTTCGGAGGAATGGGAAATGTGCGGATTTTGCGGATTTACCGGAAATATTAATGACAAGCAAAAAATAATAAACAAAATGATGGATAAAATTATCCACAGAGGTCCTGATTCAAGCGGTTCATATTTAGATAAAGACATAGCCTTAGGCTTCAGACGCCTAAGTATTATAGACCTTTCGGAAGGCGACCAACCCATTTATAACGAGGACGGCACAGTCGCCATAGTCTTTAACGGCGAAATTTACAACTACAAAGAAATAAGAAAAACCTTAGAGGGTAAGCACAAATTCAAAACCAATTCCGACACTGAGGTTTTGGTTCATCTCTATGAGGAAAAGGGTGAAGAAATGCTTAACGACCTGAGAGGTATGTTTGCCTTTGTGATTTATGACAAAAAGGACAACAGCCTTTTCGGAGCAAGAGACTTTTTCGGCATTAAGCCCTTTTATTACGGCGAGTTCGGCGGAAACCTTCTTTTCGGCTCGGAAATCAAAAGCTTTCTGCCCCACCCGGACTTTAAAAAAGAGGTAAACACTCTTGCCCTTGAAAATTATCTTACATTTCAATATTCAGTTCTTGACGAAACATTTTTCAAGGGTGTCTACAAGCTTAAGCCCGGTCACTATTTAAAATATAAAAATAAAAAGGTTGAAATTACACGCTATTATGACCCTATGTTCAGCCCCAAGCCCTCTCCCCTTCAGGACGCAATCAAAAGCGTTGAGGACGTTATGCAAAACTCAATCGAGGCTCACAAGGTCAGCGACGTTGAGGTAGGCTCTTTCCTTTCAAGCGGTGTTGACTCTTCATATGTTGCCGCTACATTTAACGGCGACAAGACCTTTACTGTAGGCTTTGACTATGACAAATACAACGAAATAAGCTACGCCACAGCCCTTTCAGAGAAGGTGGGCATAGACAACTACAACAAAACAATCACCACCGAGGAATACTGGGCGGCTATCCCCAAGGTTCAGTATCATATGGACGAGCCTCTTGCAGACCCCTCCGCAATAGCCCTTTATTTCGTGGCTAACCTTGCTTCACAGTATGTTAAGGTTGCCCTTTCAGGCGAAGGGGCCGACGAGTTCTTCGGCGGCTACAACATTTATAAAGAGCCTTTGGACTTAGCCGTTATAAAGCTGCTTCCCAAGCCTTTGAGAAAGCTTATGGCTAAAGCGGTAAGCCTTGTTCCATTCAGCTTTAAGGGACAAAGCTTCTTTATTCGTGCGTCGCAGTCCGTTGAAGAGAAATTCATAGGAAACGCAAAAATGTTTTCAAAGGAAGAACGTGAGGAAATACTCAAAAAGCCTTTGGGCAAGTTCGACTTCAGAGAAATCACAAAGCCCTATTATGACAAGGCAAAAAATTTTGACGATGTAACGAAAATGCAGTTTATAGACCTTAATTTGTGGCTTGTGGGAGACATTCTCTTAAAAGCCGATAAAATGAGTATGGCTAACTCTCTTGAGGTCAGAGTGCCTTTCCTTGACAAAGAGGTTTTCAAGGTGGCTTCTAAAATTCAAACTGACTACAGAGTAAACAGACAGGCTACAAAATATGTTTTCAGAATGGCGGCTAAGGAATATCTGCCCGACGAGGTCAGCTCAAAGAAGAAGCTGGGCTTCCCTGTTCCCATAAGAATTTGGCTTAAAGAGGATAAATATTATAATAAGGTTAAGGAAGCCTTCGCAAGCCCTGCGGCTAAGGAATATTTCAATACAGACAAGCTTGTTTCTTATTTGGATAACCATAAAAAGGGCAAAGCCGACAATTCAAGAAAAATTTGGACGGTATATATGTTCCTTGTTTGGCATAAAGAATTTTTTGAAACGAGTGCAGCATAGGCTCCCCTTGAGGGGAGCTGTCACACGTAGTGTGACTGAGAGGTGGAGCGGTTATGACTTCACTTAACTAACGGCAATTTAATCAGAAAAGTTTTTCAACGAAAGGATGATACAAAATGGACAATTGTTTTTT
This sequence comes from Clostridiales bacterium, assembly GCA_021204175.1. Lineage (GTDB taxonomy): Bacteria > Bacillota > Clostridia > Lachnospirales > CAG-274 > JAJQCI01. The sequence goes on from JAJPZT010000026.1 coordinate 12,649, forward strand.
CTGCAAAATGGCAAAGGGTGAAGTTCCCTCAAACACAGTTTATGAAGACGATGATTTCAGAGTGATTTTAGACATAGCTCCGGCTAACCCCGGTCACTGTCTCATTATTCCCAAAGCCCACGCAATGAATATTTATGAAATAGACCCTGAGCTTCTGTCAAAAGCGGCTGTTGTGGCTCAGAAAATCGCTAAAAAGGTTAAAGCCGCTACAGGCTGCGACGGTGTAAACATACTTCAAAACAATGAAGAAGCGGCGGGGCAAAGCGTTTTTCACTTCCACATTCACGTTATACCCCGCTATAAGGACGACAAGAAATTCATATACAAAACTATGACACAGACCCACGAAGAGCTTTCTGCTATGAGAGACGCTATTATTAAGGCGTAAAGGCTGAGCCTATGAAGCTTTTAAATATTCTTCTGCTTTTTGCTGCTGCAATTTGGGCGGTTTGTGCCTTTGATCCCTTTTCGTTTGATCTTTCAAATGAACCGGGCTTGGAAAGCGTCAATGACTATACACAGACCGAAGCTGATTTTAACACTCCCGTTTCATATGATGAAAGCAGTATGCTTGAGGAAACATATTTTGAACTGTGCTATAATCTTACCGATCCGGATTTAGACACATCCTCTCTAAAATTTAAAGGGGTAAAAACCCTTAACACCGATGACGAATGGAAAAGCTATATGGATTTCTGCGTAAAAAAGGGTTATGTTCACATTTTCTTTCAGGTGCCGGAGGAAATGACCCCGGACACGGATTATTTTTTGAACACCTACGATATTACCGCAGTGACAATATATACCTATCCCCCCGACAGAGGGTGGAAGATTATGGGCTATACTCTTACCTACACCTATGCCTATGATATTTTAAACGCCGTCAAAAACAACAGCCTTGACCGCTTAGACACGAAGAAGCTTGCGGCATACAACGCAGCCCAAAGCTTTCTTTCCACTATTGAAGGTCTTTCGGACTATGAAAAGGAGCTTGCCATTCACAATTACGTCTGCGAAAAAATAACATATTCTAAGGACGAAGCCGATTCCGACATTACAAACTGTTACGGAGGGCTTATTAACGGCTTAGGCAACTGTCAGGCATACACAGACACATTTTCCCTTTTATGCGGTCTTGAGGGCTTTGACTGCGGAAGAATAACCTGCGTTGCCGACGGAGTAGACCACAGCCTTAATTATATTGTTATAAACGGGGGTTATTATTTCGTAGACTGTACCTTTGACGACGGAATTTCCGACCCGGACAGGGGTTACGGCTTGTTTTATTTTAATGCCCCTTATAATATAATTTCAGTAGACCACGTTTTTGCGGAGCTTCCCTTTGAGCCTGTTTACACCATAGACGAAGCCAACTGGTACTATAGAAACGGCTTATACGCCCTCACTCCGGAGATTTTGGAACAGATTTACAGAAACATTGCGGAGCAGTCTTCACAGGGTGAAATTCTGTTCAACACACAATACGGAACGGCAAGCCTTACTGATATTTTTACAAATTTTCCCTGCGGATATAAAAAAATATCAGTTTCGAAATTCACATTCGGCGAAAGCTATGAAATTCTTAAGTTTTCTCTGAGCCAATAATAAAAATTGCTTTTTTATAATCTGTGAATAATTATCTTTTTTCGTGTAATACTATGACTATGAAACGAGAGCTTATCTTATAAATAAGCCTTCGTTTCATAGAAACCGTGTTTTTATTTCAATTCGGAGGTAACGAAAATGGATAAGAAAAGCAGCAGAGAAAATCAGGCAAACAGAGAAAACCAGAGCGGCAGAAGCTCTCAGAACAACAGACAGTCTAACAGAGTTGAGTTTTCAAACGAGCTTAATTCTCAAAACAGCAAGAACTCGTCTAAAAACTCAAACAACAATTCAAACAATAACTGCAACAGAGACGAGCAGTAAAAACCGGCGGTTATCCGCCGTACATAGAAAGGCAAATTATTATGAACATTGTTCTTTTGGAACCGGAAATCCCCTCAAACACCGGCAACATCGGCAGAACCTGTTATGCTACGGGAGCGGTTCTTCATTTAATCCGTCCGCTGGGCTTTTCCGTAGACGACAAAGCCTTAAAAAGAGCCGGGCTTGATTATTGGCACGATTTGGACGTGCGCTATTATGACAGCTATGAAGACTTTTTGGAAAAAACGGCAGCAATATAGAGCTTTATTTCGCCACCACTAAGGCTGAGAAAACCTATGCCGACGTAAGCTACAGCGAAAACACCTATATTATGTTCGGAAAGGAAAGCGCCGGAATACCCGAGGAAATTCTCATTGAAAACAAAGCCGTCTGTATAAGAATACCTATGATCGGCGAAACAAGGTCATTAAACCTTTCAAACTCGGCGGCAATAATTCTCTATGAAGCCCTTCGTCAGCACGATTTTGAAGGACTAAACACAAAGGGAAGCCTTCACAGGCTCAAATGGAAAGAATAAAGGAGTACATAAAAATGAAAAGTATGGACGATTTTTCTGAAATTATGGACAGGCTCTTAGCCGAGGACGGCTGCCCCTGGGATCGGGTTCAGACCCACGAAAGCCTTAAACGCTATCTTATAGAGGAGTGCTATGAGGTTATTGACGCTATAGACAAAAAATCCCCTGAGGGTATGTGTGAAGAGTTGGGCGACGTTCTTCTTCAGGTTGTGTTTCACTCAAAGCTTGCGGAAAAGGAAGGTCTTTTCGACTTTGACCAAGTTGTTGAAGGGGTTTCCAAAAAAATGGTTGACCGCCACCCCCATGTTTTTGCTTCGGCTAAAGCCGATACCCCCGACGAAGTTTTGACAAACTGGGACGAAATCAAGAAAAAAGAGAAGCACTATAAAAGCAACAAGGACGTTTTGGAAAGCATTCCCTCATGTCTGCCTGCCCTTATGCGTGCGGAAAAGCTTGTTTCAAAAGCAGATAAACTAACGAACAACAAGCAGAACCCAGAAGACATCATAGCGAATATTCGAGAAATTCTCGATAATTTAGAGAGCTCAGATAATGTCGATAATGAAAAAATAAAAGAGTATATTGGCGAGATACTCTTTGAAACAGTGAAAATATCAACTTTTTTTAAAATAAATCCCGAATTTGTCTTGACAAATCGCTCAGAAAAGTTTATAACTAACTTTAGACGTGTTTGACCCGGAAAGAAAGTCCATCATTAAGGATAAATCTTTCAACTAAAGCACAACGGAGTTTAACCGTTGTGAGCGTTTTTAAACGCCTTTTCCGCACGTCTATCTACTTACTTTCTTATAAAATGTTAGGAGGATATTTAAAAATGAATAAGACAGAATTAGTTGCAGCTATAGCTGAAAAGACAGGCATAAGCAAGAAGGATTCAGAGAAGGCTGTTAAGGCTTTTGAAGAAATCGTTACTTCAGAGCTTGTAGCAGGCGGCGAAGTAAGACTTGTAGGCTTCGGCACATTCAGCGTTAAAGAAAGAGCAGCTCACGAGGGCAGAAACCCCCAGACAAAGGAACCTATGCAGATTCCCGCTTCAAAGTCACCCAGATTTGCCGTAGGCAAGGCTCTTAAGGATGCAGTAAACGGAAGATAAAAAACGAAAGTTTTACACTAAGGGCTGTTTTTGCAGTCCTTTTCTTTTTGTTATGATAAACCTCCCCTGCGTCGCACCAAGCTTCGTTCGTTTGCTTACGCTTAAGCGAAAGCAAGACTATACTCCGCTGCTGCTCCTTTCTCGCTGAAGACCTTAGTCTTCAGCGAATGAGGAACAGTTGCGAAATGAATGTTGTTTTTGGGTTTATCCGAAAACAAATGAATAAAGCCAACTATGACGTCGGGAGGTGCCTACCGAAGGTAGGCGGAGAGGTGGAGCAATTTCCGTTTTGTTAAACTGATTTTTATTGCAAATCAAACAACTAAGGAGAACAATTACAGTGAGAATAGATAAATTTTTAAAGGTTTCAAGACTTATAAAAAGGCGGACAGTAGCCAACGAGGCCTGTTCCGCAGGAAGGGTTTTATTAAACGGCAAAGCTGCCAAAGCCGGAGCGGAGGTTAAAGTGGGCGACATAATAGAAATCCGCTTCGGTCAAAACGTAACAAAGGTAGAGGTTTTGAAGGTTGCGGAAGCAGTCAGAAAGGACGACGCCGGCACACTTTTCAAGAGTATAGAATAAATTTAATAAATCGAATAAGCCTTCACCCCTCCGAATATACTTTTAAAAAAAGACCTTCGGAGGATATTTATGGCGGAAGAAAACAGGCTTTTAAAAAATGTTGTTATTTCGGAAAACAGAGAAAAGCTTTCGGTCACAGGTGTTTTGGATGTTTTAGCCTTTGACGAACAGCAGATTATATGCGAATGTGAAAAGGGAGTTTTTTATATAAAGGGGGATAACCTACACGTCAGCCGCTTAGACCTTGACAAAGGAGATATTGACGTTGACGGGCTTATAACAAGCCTTGTTTACGAAGACAAGTCAGGGGGCAGAGGGTCATTCTTTGGGAGGCTCTTTAAGTGATTTTGCCTATGAAGGAACAGGGACTATTGTTTCTGTTTATTTGCTTTTCGGGCTTTTGCTTCGGCTTTGTCTACGATGTTTTAAGGCTTTTCCGCCGGTGCTTTCACTGCGGAGGCTTTTTCGGGCTTTTTTCAGACCTTGTGTTTTGGGTCTGCGCCTTTGCCGCCGTTTTTTGGTTTCTTTTGGGCGTAAACTACGGAGAAGTCAGAATTTATATGGTTTTGGGCTTCATCGGCGGAATGGTTGTTTATTATAACTCCTTAAGCGGTTATTTTATATTTTACTCCGAAAAAGTTCTTAAGAGGGTCAAAAGGCTGTTAAGGCTGATTTTATCCCCTGTTGTGAAAGCTTTATTAAAACCTGTTAAGTTTATAAATTTACGGTTGAAAAAATATGCAAAATGTGGGATAATAGCAGTAAGAAAGTTTTTCAAAGTATTTTTTGCCCCGTTTGGGAGGTGTTTTAAACGGAAAACACAAAAAAAACAAAGGAAGAAAACAAAAAAAGCTTAATCCCCGGTTTTTGGGCGGTTTATGCTTTAATTATAGTGGCTATGCTTGTGATTTTTGCTTACGCTATGATAACAAACCTGAGCTCGAGCCGTGAGCTGATTGCTCAAAAAAACGAGCTTGAAAAGTCCATTGAAGAGGAAACGGAACGGAACGCCGAGCTTTCAATGGAAGGCGACTATTATAAGTCGGACGAGTACTACGAAAAAATCGCAAGGGAAAAGTTAGGGCTTGTTATGCCCAACGAAATAACCTTTATAGACCAAAACAAATAAAGAGGCTCACTATGGACAACAATTTTATTGACAGCGTATTTGTTAAAATGACGGAATATGAGGACAGCCCTCTGCGTATAAACCACTTTTTGAAAGTATGGGGCTATGCCCGTTTTATAGGCAGAAAACAGGGGCTTGACGAAAGAACTCAGCTTATTTTGGAAACGGCAGCTCTTATGCACGACATAGGCATAAAGCCTGCTCTTAAGGCATACGGCTCTTCCGACGGCAAATATCAGGAGCAGCTTGGTGTTGAGCCTGCAAGGGCAATGCTTAAGGAGCTGACAGATGACAAAGAGTTTACCGAAAGGGTATGCTTTCTTATAGCTCATCACCACACCTACACAGATGTGGAAGGCATAGACTACCGCATACTTTTGGAGGCGGATTTTCTGGTCAACGCCTTTGAAGACGGCTTAAGCCGAAATGCAGTTGAAACAGCCGCCGAAAAAATATTTGAAACTGACGAGGGAAAGCGAATTTTAAGGGAAACCTACAACATATAAACAAAGGAGGCAATTTTTATGGGATTCGGTATGAGAGGACATGATCTGTGTTCAAAAAGAAGCTTTGAGGGCTTCTGTCAGGCAGTTAAGGAGCTGGGCGTTACAGACGTTCAGCTCGCTTTCAAAAAGTCAATAACGGACATTAAGTTCGACCCGGGTATGTATTCCCCCGGTTTGGGCAATTATCTTAAGAGAACACTGGATAAATACGGCGTTCACGTTGCGGTTTTGGGCTGCTACATAAACCCCACAAACCCAATCGAATCAAAAAGACAGGCTGAGGTAAACAAGTTTATAGAACACCTTAAATACGCCAGAGCAATCGGCGCAGATATGGTAGGAACGGAAACAGGCCGTTTCGACCCCAATCTTAAGCTTAACCCTGCCACATACACTGAAGCAGGCTATCAGCTTCTTTTAAAGTCAATGAGAGAAATCGTCTCCGCAGCTGAAAAGCTCGGGGTTATTGTAGGCGTTGAGGGCGTTGCCACACATACACTTTACTCGCCTGAAATGATGCTTCGCTTCCTGAGAGACATTGACTCGCCTAACGTAGAGGTTATTTTAGACCCGGTCAACCTTCTTAACGGCGAAAATTATAAGGATCAGGATAAAATTATAAACCGTGCCTTTGAGCTTTATTCAGAAAAAATTTCCGTTATTCATATGAAGGACTTTAAGCTTGAAGACGGCGAGGTTAAGTTTGAACACGTAGGCGACGGACTTTTGAACTATGAGCCTGTTCTCACAAATCTTAAGACCAAAAAGCCTTATATTACTATGCTTCTGGAATGCTCCACTCCCGAAAGATACCACTCAGACTGTGAATATCTTCAAAAAATCTATGACAGCATAGAGACTGAATAATTTCTCTTTTTCGGAGATGAACATATATGAAATTTAAGCTTTTCTGCTTGGGGCTTGGGCTTATGGTGCTTTTTGGGGGCTGTTCTTCAGCCTCTTCAAATAGCCCCGAAGAGTACTCTCAGACGATTTTCGCAATGGACACTGCAATGACCCTTACGGCTTACGGAGAAGGCTGTGAAGCCGCCGTAAACGCCGCAATCAGCGAGATAAACCGTCTTGACGCACTGTTTTCCGTAAACAATGAAAACAGCGACATATACAGGCTCAACAACGAAAAATCGGCACAGGTCAGTGATGACACCTATTCTCTTTTAGGCTCTGCCATTGATTTTTACGAAAAAACATACGGTGCTCTTGACGTTGCGGTTTACCCTGCCGTTAAGGCATGGGGCTTTACAACGGGAGAACACAGAGTTCCCTCAGACAGCGAGCTTTCGGAGCTTAAAACCCACATAGGAGCTGAAAATATTATTTTAGGCGAAAACAACACCGTCACATTAACCGACAGTTTAGCTGAAGTGGATTTAGGCTCGGTGGCTAAGGGCTACGCCTCAGACCTTGTGTGCAATGTTATGAAAAATACGGGCATTACAAGCGGCATTGTGTCCTTAGGGGGCAACGTGGAGACCATAGGCGTAAAAACAGACGGAAGCCTTTGGAAAATCGGCGTAACAGACCCCTCTGACGAAAGCAGCCTTATAGGCACTTTGAGTCTTGAAAACAAGGCTGTTATAACCTCCGGCAGCTATCAGAGGTATTTCGACCTTGACGGAGTGCGTTATCACCATATTATCGACCCTGAGACCTGTGCCCCTGCAAGAAGCGGTCTGACCTCTGTTACAATCGTTTCCGACAGCGGTCTTACGGCAGACGCATATTCAACGGCGGTGTTTGTTATGGGGCTTGAAAAAGGCTCTGATTTTTGGCGCAGCTCCTCCGACAGCTTCGACATTGTTTTTATAACGGACGAGGGCGAGGTTTATATTACAGAGGGCTTGAAGAATGCTTTTGTTCCAAGAGACGACATCGAGCCTGTAATTATAGAAAGATAAAGCCATTGAGGTTAATTTAGGTATGAAAAAGGTTATAATCGAATGTACTGAAAATATCATAAAAACGGCTCTTTTGCAGAACGGAAATCTCATTGAGCTTATACCTTCAAAAAAAAGCAGTGACTTTGGTGTAGGAGATATTTTCACAGGCAAAATAAAACGCATATTAAAAAGCGGCTTTGCCTTTATTGACATAGGCAGCGAAAAAGCCGCCTTTCTTTTTTTTAACGACAAAAAGGAGCTGCCCCTTAAGGAAATTAAGCTTAAGGAGGGCAGCGATTTGGCTGTTCAAATAATAAGAGAAGCCGAAGGCGAAAAGGGAGCAGCCGTAACCACCGCCCTGACCTTAAACGGCAGTCTCTGCGTTGTGTCAAAGGGAAAGGGGGAAATTCGTATTTCACGAAAAATAACCGACCCCGACCTTCGCTCCGATATAAGAGAAGCCCTGACCGACGAACCCTTTTCTCACTTCGACATTATAATAAGAACAAAGGCTGAAAGCTTTCCCCTGTCGGCACTAAAAACCGAAGCGGAAAGCCTTATAGCCGAGCTTAGCCAAATCGAAAATACGGGGCAATTCCGCAAAGCCCCTGCCCTTCTAAAAAAAGCCGAAAGCGAAGCACTGACTGCAATAAAGGCTTTCCGGGCAGATGAGGACATTGAGGTTATTACAAACTCCCCGGAGGATTATTTCGGCTTTATCGACCCCGAAAAGACTTTTGTTCCTACCCTTTATAACGAAGAAATTCCCCTTTTCCGCCGGTATTTTATAGAAAGCAAAATAGACAAACTCTTAAAAACAAAGGTGTGGCTTAAAAGCGGCGGCTGGATCACAATCGAGCCTACTGAGGCAATGGTCGTTATCGACGTGAATACAGGCAAAAACAACAGCCGCTCCCACAGAGACACCGTTTTAAAAACTAATAAAGAAGCGGCGGCTGAAATTTTAAGCCAAATCCGCCTGCGGAATTTATCGGGAATGATAATTATCGACTTTATAAATATGCCCTCTGAAGAGGACAACAAGGCTGTCCTTCAAATTCTCACAGAAGGAGCTGCCCACGACCGCATTTCAACCACCGTTGTGGGTATGACCGACTTAGGGCTTGTTTTGATTACCCGAAAGAAAACGGGACTGCCTATAGCCAAAATTCTGACAACCCCCTGCCCCTGCTGCGGCGGAGCAGGGCATAAAATTTTGTAAACTCACACTGAAAAAGGGTGCTCTTTGCACCCTCTTTATTTGCAAAAACAGTTTGTTTGAATTTTTTAAAGCAGTTATTTTTATAAATCGGGTATACTGTCTGCACTTTTTAAACATAAAGCAGTTTGAGTAAATATGCTTATAAGCGAAACCCAAATTCCGCAAATGCTTTTGGAGTTCATTATATATTTAACAAGCCCGTCCTCTTCATTATACACAAAACAGCCCCAATATAATTCATAAAGCCAAACCAACAGCATTAAAAATGATATTATAAAAACCAATATACTGCCCTTAAGCCTCAGCTTTTTGAAAATTATAAGCTGGGCAAGCAAAAATATATGTATCAAATAAAAAATAATATCCATATAATATAAGTCATTTATAAGATATGAAACTATATCATTTCTGTCCTGCAAAATATCCGAGCCGTATAAGAAGTATGTCAAATAAAGCAGTACAATAACCCCGCACAAAGCCAAGCTGAAAACAAGCTTAAAGCCGCCTTTAACATATTTCCTCGTCAGTGCCCTTTTCAACAAAAAATATTCGCTGTTTTCATTCATATATAACCTCTCCCCTGTCTTCGTTAAAACAATATAAACAGACAGTTTTAATCCGTTGCCCAAACCTTTAAAACAGACCCGTCCTTGCCTATTGCCGCACAAATATCGCCGCTTAAAACCTCAGTGTCGGCTTTATATCTGCTGACCACAAAAATATCCCTGTCTTTAATTTCTCTTACGGTAAAATGCGTCTTTTCAAACTCCTCTTCGCCTATTACCGACTTTATTACGGCATTGCCTATTTCCAAGGCTGTATTTTCGTCAATGCTACAGTCAATGCCGAAGGAATACTCGTTTAAATAATAGTCTGTGTCATAGTCTGAAACCACGCCCTCGAACCTTCCGATTTCCCAAAACTCCTTATCTGTCTCTTCCACTGACGATGTTTTTACTGCTTCGGCTGTTTCGCTTTGTATATTATTTGCATCGGCTTCATAATTTTCGGTTTTCGAAGAGCCGCAGCCTGTGAAGTTTAAAATTACGGCAGTCAAAAGCAGAATTTCAAAGTATTTCTTCATATATATTTTCCTCCCGAAATATATTTTTGACTGCAATGCCCTTATTTTTCCATTTTCTCAAACTGTTTTTGTTCCTCGGTTTCAAAGTCGTCAAAGCTTTCCAAATAAACAATTTGAGGATCATCTATAAATCTTGTGTAGGGTATTTTCTCACCCTCATCATTTACGGAATAACCGTTTGTAAATTCATCCTCCGAAACAGTAACCAAAACCTTTGCTGTGTTTGTTTTGTCTATAACCGCATAGCCCTCTTCCGTTATAACAAAAAGCTTGTCGTCTTTGGCTTTATATGTTATGACATTTTCCAACACCGAGTCTGTCAAAGAAAAATTATCATAATGATAGTCCAAATGATTTCCGTCCGAATAATGACCTATTTGAAAAACACCGTCATTCCATACATAAACAGTATCCTTGCCGATGCCTATTTTTCTTCTGCGTGCTTTTTCATAAGCCGAGTTAAAAGCCTTTGAAATGTTTGTGACTTTGCCGCTTTCAATGTTATATTTATACAAATATTCTTTCTCCTGAGCATTATCACAGCCTGTGTAATAAATAAAGCTGTCATCATTGCCGCATATTGAGGACGTATTTATATTTTCGGCTATAACCTCCCCTTTTTCATTATGGATTTTGCCGTTGTAAATAAACAAATCACCGATAATCTTAAAGCTCATCACGTTCTCGGCAGCAAGCTCTTTTTCGCCTGTGTTCAAGTCCGTTCCGTAAAGATTATATGTTCCGAGAAATTCTCCTAAATCATTATAAGCGGCTGAGCTGTAATATATTTTATTGCCGTACATATAAACCCCAGAATAATCCTTTTTATATGAAAATTGTGTTTCGGCAGTAACAAATTCATTGCTTCCGCTTTCAATATTAATTCTGTATAAATACCCCAATCCCGGATAAAGATAATAGACATAACCGCCGCTGACCATAAAATCAGCTATATCTTTTGAAGGAACATTTGTCGAAAGCTCTATCTCCAAAAGCTGTTTTCTGCCGTTTCCGTCCTTTTCCATACAATAAATCGAGTATTCGCTTATCATATCCTTATAGCCTTCAGTATCGCCTTTACTTTCGGAATAAATAATTTTATCACCCACATAAAGAGAATCCGTGTACTTTGTTTCCTTATACAGCACAGTATAGTTTTCTGTATTTTTATCCTGCCTTATTATGTCACTGCCGATAATTTTCCGAAAATAATAAATATATTCATCGTCATAAGTAAAACAGTAGTTTTCTCTTGGCAATACAACCCATTTAAATTTTCTTCCGTTATAGCTGAAAAGTCCGCAGCTGTGTTCGGTCGGTGAATCATTCGCAGTAAAATAAGTTTTTTCACCGTCACTGAAAGCATTTAATATTTCAACATCTTCAAGAGTACAGTTATTTTGACTGCTATGACTGTAAGTAATACCTATAATAAAAAAGCTTAAAATTAAATATACTAATCTCAACATATGTTTGCCTCATCATTAAATAAAGTCATCATCATACAAATAAAACAAGGGCTTGAAAACATTTGGGAAACAGTCAAATCTGATTATGGGTCTCAAAATGTCCCAATCCTCCGCGTAAAAGGTTACATAATCATCTTCCCCAAACAGTTCATCAAAGCTGTTTTCTTTAAAACTGCCGTAATACACAAATTTGTTATGCCCGTAATATATATTATTGCTTAAAATATTAATTCCGTAATTATCGAAGCCCGAGCCTTCAAGCCTGACGTATTTGCCAATATTTGTACCGTCACTGCTCTCGGTTATTCTCCAATAAAACCCCGTAACCTCCGCATATTCGCAGACTATGTACTGCCTTGAATTGTTAAGCAAAAAGCCGAAGGTGCAAAGCTTAACCGGCTTATATATAATGACCTCCGCCAAAGCATATAAAACGATAATTATACATAGGGATAATACTATTCTCTTTAAAAATGTTTTTTTCATTGTCTCTCCCCTTCCCTCTCCTTTCATCCTCTTTTATTATAACATATTTGATTGAAAAAACCGCCTATTTTTAAAAAATGCACTGAAAACACAGAAAACAGCACTTTTTAATATAGACAAGCTTTTACTTAAAAATATCCCACGTTTCAAACCTGCATATCCACCAATTAGGCAAAATGAAGTTAAAGTTTTCTCTTTTTATGGGATATAACACATCAATGTCGTAGTTTTCCAAATACAGAGTATCTGTTATGCCTTCCTTAACAATGTTGTCGTCATCGGTATAAATAACATATTTATTCAAAAAATACGAGGGATAGCCCGTTGATACTTCTTTGATTTTATTCCAGTCTCCGCTGACATAAATGCAGTCTGTTTCACTGCTTCCGCTGTCTTCCAAAACAGTGAAGTCCAAATATGTACCCTGTGACCGCTCCGCAATTATGTAACGCCGAGACGTGTCTATGTTCTTTTCCAAAACCGCAAACTTAACCGGAAACAGACAATACCCCAAACCTACTATTACAATCAACACTAACACCCATCTTAGCTTTATACTTTTAAATTTAACCAACTATCCCAGTCTCCTCTTAATTCATAACCTTGTGTTCAAAGCTTTTTCGTACAAACAATTATATTATAATTTCGCATAAATGTCAATATTTTTTCAATGGACGACATTTTTTCGCAACAGTTCAGCCGTGTCTTTTCTTTTCAGATTTTCGCATATTTATATGCATAAAATCTGAAAATGAGACACGAGCAGAGCGCCAAATAATGAGCTAAACAGAGCAGCGTAGCTGCGAAGGATGCGAAGCAGACGTTTAGCGAATTAATTGGCTGAACTGTTACTATTTTTTATAAAAAAATCGTAAAACCCTTCTCTAATTCTTGACTTTTAACCTAAATCGGGGTATAATAAAAATACAAGAGAAATCGTGAAAGCGGTGTATCTCTTAATTAATAGTCTGTAAGTTTAAAACAAATTAAACAAACCGTCCTATTGTAGGAGATAGGGCGGTTAGCTTTTTATTGCTATAATTATCAAAAGTATTATTATCAATACTAAGGCTAATTCTGCCATAAATTTCACCCCCTTTCTTTATCAATCTTTTAAAATTAATAGGTTGACGGGTAACAGGGGGAGATACAACCGCCCGCAGACTAAAAAAGCCTTACGTTTTCATTCATTCTCTTGTACAAAATCAATAATATCATATTTCTACAGCTTTTTCAATATTTTTTGCAAAAATTGCCTCAAAAAAAATTGTGAAACACTTCTCAAATTCTTGACTTTTGACTCGAATGGGGGTATAATAAAAATACAAGAGAAATCGTGAAAGCGGTTGTATCTCTGTCAAAGATATTTTAAAAATTGAATTTTTAAAACCGTCCTACTTGACCGGAGACAGGGCGGTTTTTACTTGCTTAAGATGTATATGATAAGCAATAAAATTGTAAGATA
>JAJPZT010000050.1 GCA_021204175.1 Clostridiales bacterium
TGACAGCAATAATTAATAAAAGGGCAAATGCTATGTTTGGGGGCTTAAATATGAAAAAATTTTTATGGGATTTATTTATGAAAAGCGGCAGTATTGAAGCCTTTTTGGGCTTTAAGGAGTTTGAAGCGGCAGGCAGAAGAGAGAATACTCCTGTGGCTTGTGATAAGGACGGCGAACTAAGCTATGAGCATTGAAAAAATGAGAGGCGTAGTTATAAGAGAAGTGCCGGTGGGGGAGTCTGATAAGATTATTACCTTGCTTTCCAAAGAAGGGGGCAAGGTAAGCCTTTCCGCCAGAGGGGCAAGAAACGCCAAAAGCAAATTTCTTTCAAGCTGTGAGCTTTTCGCCTATTCCGACTTCACTGTTTACACAGGGAGAAAACACCCGGCTGTTTCTACGGCTTCTTTGATAGACAATTTTTACGGCTTGCGTAAGGAAATAAAAGCCTTTGCCGCCGCTTCTTATTTGGCTGATTTTTTAAACAGGGTGGTTTTTGAAGGAGTGGAGTGCGACGAGATTTTAAGGCTTTTTTTGACTGCTCTTAAGGTTTTGGAAAAGGGCGCTGAGCCTCTTTTTACCGCCACTGTTTTCGAGCTTAAATATTTTTATTTAAACGGTATGATGCCCGATTTCGGCGGTATTATTCACTTCGGCGGCGACGAACTTTTAAAGGGGACTGTTAAAGCCCTCTTATACATAGGTTCAGCGGATGTAAAAAAGGTTTTTTCCTTTAATGTTTCGGAAGAAGTTTCAGAACAAATAAAGCGGATAAGGTATTTGCTTTTTAATGAGCAAATAGACATCCGCTTTAATTCATATGATTTCTTATTAAGTTTTTATTAATTTATAGGTTCGGAAAGGGTTACGCCCTGAATTTTTACATAAGCGCAGTCTTCGAGGTTAATCTTTGTGTTTTCTTCGATTTCTTCTTCTGAAATTACAGAGCCTTCACTGCCTGAAGATGATGACAAAAGAGTGATTTTGCCTTCGGGAGCTTCTTCTCCTTCATCTACATATTCCATTCTTACGGCATATTCTCCGGGCTGAATATCAAAGCCCACCTTATACATTGCCTGAGGATCATAATATCCGTTTTTGGGTATGTAGGCTTCGGCTTCTTCAATGGGAATTGCCACGCCGTCAAACTTAAGATATTGACCTTCTGAAACGGTGACATATGTTCTGACGTTGTAAGTGCCGTTTGTTATAATTGAGGAGGGCTCTGCGCTTAAGTCTGTTACAAGCTCAAAATATCCCTCAGGGTAGTTGGGCTGCAAAACATATTCGCCCTCTGTAAGCTCTCCCTCTGCAGGTGTTTCAGACGCTGTTATGTAATAAACTCCGCCTTCATATTTGGTAACCTGCTTCTGTTCTTCGGGCTCGGCTTCATCTTCAGCCCCTTCGTCTTCGGCAGGCTCTTCATCTTCAATTTCTTCAATACCTGTTTCTGTGTCCGTTTCCTCAACAGCGGTTTCTGAGCTTACGGGCTTATTTTTATTTAAATAAACCGCCGCTGCGGCTATAATTGCCGCCGCAATAACAACGACTATGCAGATAATCAAAACCTGTTTTGTTTTTTTGTCTTCATTCATATAATTATCTCCTTTTTATCATATGATTTTATGGGTCTGACAGTTGGTTTTCGTTGCCTGAATATCAAGGTCGGAGAATTTTGACTTAAGATAGCTTACTACGTTGGGGGCAACAATTGCTTCCGTTCCGTAGTGAGTTCCGTCAAAGAGGGAAATTCCCAAATGACAGGCTTCCTGCGCTTCGTGGTAGGAAACGTCGCCTGTCACATAGCCGTCACAGCCCTTAGCCTTAGCGGCTTCCAAAAACTCCCTGTCGCAGCCGTGACCTGTGCAGAGACCTATTTTAGTCACATATTCCGTTGATTTAATATAAACCATATTGCTTAAATTAAGCTTGTTTTTCACAAATTCAGCAAAGTCCTCTGTTTTCGTTCTTTGCTTTAAACTGCTGACCCTTCCCATAGCGTAAACGCCGTCCTGTGAGGGCATTAAAAATTCAATGTCTTCAAGCTCCAAAAGCTCCGCAAGATATGCGTTTGTGCCTATGGGAGACACGTCTAAATTAGTGTGAGCCGAAAAAACTGCAATTCGGTTTTCGATTAGGCGCAAAAGAAGCTTGCCAGCTCTCGTTTCGGGGGTCACCGCCTTAACAGGGGAGAAAATAAGAGGGTGGTGGGTAATAATAAGGTTTGCCCCTAAATTAATTGCCTCTGTTATGACCTCGTCCTCAACGTCAAGGGCAACCACGGCTTTTTTTACCTCTGCTTCCGGGTCGCCTGTCATTAAGCCGGGGTTGTCCCACTCTAAGGCAGCTCTCTTCGGAGCGACCTCTTCCATAGCCGAAATTATATCCTTTATTTTTGGCATTGTTCCTGCGCCTCCTTAAGCAGCTTCAAAAAATTCTCAAGCTTTTTAATATCCGCATTTGGGCTCTTTTCATAAGCTGATTTTATACTTTCTTCATATTTTTTTATTTTTGTTTCCAAATAAGCTTTAAAGGCAGGGTTGTCCGAGCCAGGGAGAAACTTTCCCAAAATCAAATCCTTTTCGCTGCAGGGCTCAGATACGCCTTTTCTGCATTTAAGTGTAAAATAGAACTTGTTGTGTTCCTCCGCTGCGTCCTCCGCAATAATTTCATAGCCGTTTTTTAAAACATAAGCCCTTACGCTGTCAATGTTGTGTTGGGGCTGAAGAATTAAATACGGGGCGTTTTTTGCGTTTGGGGGAGCGTCCTCCAAAATTTGGGTTATGAGAATGCCCCCCATTCCAGTAATTACTATGACGTCGGGGGTCTCGTCTTCCTTAATAACGCTTAAGCCCGAGCCGCAGCGGACGTCGATTATATCTTCTACGCCGTTTTCACACACATTTTTATAAGCCTTTTCACAGGAGACGGGGCTTAAATCAGAAGCCACCGCCTTTTTAATTACGCCCTTTAAAGCCAAATATACAGGCAGTGAGCCGTGGTCTGTGCCCACATCCGCTAAAAGTGAACATGGGGAAACCATATCTGCGCTCATTTTAAGCCTTTTTGATAATTTCATAAGCCTACCCCTGTTTATTAGTCTATAAAGTCCTTAAGCTTCTTGCTTCTGCTGGGGTGGCGAAGCTTTCTCAGGGCTTTGGCTTCAATCTGACGAATACGTTCACGTGTAACCTGGAACTGCTGACCAACCTCTTCAAGGGTTCTGGCTCTTCCGTCAATAAGTCCGAAACGAAGGCAGAGAACATTCTTTTCTCTGTCTGTCAATGTTTCCAAAACCTCTAAAAGCTGTTCCTTCAAAAGTGTAAAGGCTGCTGCTTCGGCAGGCGCAGGAATATCCTCATCGGGTAAAAAGTCGCCTAAGTGGCTGTCCTCTTCCTCACCTATAGGTGTTTCCAGTGAAACAGGCTCCTGGGCGATTTTTCTGATTTCTCTTACCTTATCAACGGGCATCTGCATATTCTCAGCAAGTTCCTCGTCTGTTGGCTCTCTGCCGTATTCCTGAAGGAGCTGACGTGAAACACGAATCAGCTTGTTGATTGTTTCCACCATATGAACGGGTATTCTTATGGTTCTCGCCTGATCTGCAATAGCCCTTGTTATAGCCTGTCTAATCCACCATGTGGCATAGGTTGAAAACTTATAGCCCTTGCGGTAGTCGAATTTTTCAACAGCCTTAATAAGACCTAAGTTGCCCTCTTGAATAAGATCCAAAAACTGCATACCTCTGCCCACATATTTCTTTGCTATGGAAACAACAAGTCTCAGGTTAGCCTCTGCGAGACGCTGTTTAGCCGTTTCGTCCCCGGCTTCCATACGCTTTGCAAGCTCAACCTCTTCCGCTGCGGAAAGCAGAGGAACTTTTCCGACTTCCTTAAGATACATTCTGACGTGGTCGTCAATGTTGATTGTTTCGGAAATAGTCAGGTCAAGCTCCTTTGCTCCCTCGGCGTCATCATCCTCTTCAAGCTCCTCAACGCCGTAAACGTCGATTTTATTATGTTCAAGATATTCGTAAATCTTGTCCATTTGGCCGGCGGTCAGCTCAAAGTCGGAAAGCTTGTTTAAAATTTGGCTGTTTTCCAGCATATTTTTATTCTTTTTTCCGTCGGCTAAAAGCTCTTTCATTTTTGCGGTAAATGTCGCTTCATCTAATGGCTTCAAAATGATCTTCCTTTCGTAAAAAGACTTAAGAAAATAATTTATATTTTCTTAAAGCTTGATTCTGACT
>JAJPZT010000068.1 GCA_021204175.1 Clostridiales bacterium
AAGAGAAGCCGACCGAACAGCCGCAGCCCTCAGAAACTCAGTTGAGCATTCAATCCGAAACAGACAAATTGATTGTGAACTTGAACAACGAAAACAAAACTCTGCACGAAACCAACAAGCAGTTGTCGAAGGACACGAAACAGCTTCAAAAGAAAATAGACAGTCTGAACACAGAACTGACGAAAAAAGAAGAAAACATTCGTCACCTGAAAGGTAGAAAGCCCTTGCCTGCTCCCGTACAGACAAGAATTGAATATGAGACAAAATATGTCACAAGTGAAAAATGCGTTAAATGCCAAATAAACAACATAACAAGCAAATATGAAAGCCTTTGCAGGAAAACCATATATTTGGCTGCTTATACCTTGATAATGGTGTTCGCCGCCATAATGAAGAACACTGTTTTGAGAAATGATATATTTTCATTTTTTCATAATATGAAAAACGGTGTAACCTCATTCATTAAAGGTATTCTGAATACGAGCTTTTCGGTCGGAAGTCAAATCTTAACAGCGACAGCTTCAACATCAAAAGCTTTGTATTGGATACCCTCAATATTTGTAATACTTGCAGCAACGGGAATAATAGGCACTATAATTTTTTACATAATAAAAAGCATTATTCCGTTTTTCAGGGCATATTGGAACTTCACCCAAACCGCTGTAACAATCATACTTTTCAGCCTGTTAATTTGCTTCGCCGACATCATAAACATTAAAGGTGTTTTAAGCATTAATCTCGTGGTTTTATTCATAATAGCCGATTTGGCAATTATGGTTATAAGAGCTGTTTATGACTGTATAAAAAATTGGTAAATCTTTTCGAAGTCAGTGATAAATTATAGGCTGCATTCATAAGGATTTTTAAAATGGAAAAGAGAATGCCCCATTTCGTGATTACGATGCGGGGCATTCTCAAACCAAAAACCAATTGTTATATTGAGTAGAGGAAATTAACTCTCTATAACCATATTGAGGGCGACTTCACCGCCGTTTTGCCGCCTTAACTGCGGCAATCAACACATCAATAATTGATTGTTGTGATAGTAGTTGAACTTTGTATACTTGCTGCATTAGTTATTTGCGAAGTGCCTTCTGTTGCTGTAATGTTTTCTTTAACGTTAAAGGAGACAATTTCCATATTGGGCTTTGTATATTCTTTTTTCATTATCAATTACCTCCTTAATTACTCTTCGGTTGTGTTATACTTAACACCGAAATAGCTTTGAATGTCATCAGCGGCTACACCCGTTGTCGATACTATAAAAGCAACAACATATTTACCATCTTCGGGGGTATAATCGGCAACACCGTCTCCGTCTATATCAACACTCTCATAAACTGTGCCAAACTCAGTAGTTCCGTCCTCATCTGCTAAGGCAGTTTGTTCTGAGTCCTCTGTTTTATAGATTGAGAATGAAGGAATTTCAGAATCGCCTACTTTTTCTGCGTCAATAAGAGCATAGTAGTAGTCAGTTGTTGTAAATGTAGCCTTATAGAAACCGAGCTTTGAGCCGTCAGCATATACATAATAAGTATTGCCGCTTGCAACAGTGATTGTAGCTAAGTCGCTGCCCTTTGCTGTTGTTTTATCTCCTACAACTGTTGTTACTGTATTTCCGTCAGTTGAAACTGTAGTTATGTAAAGTGATTTACCACTGTTAATCAAATAATCAACTGTAAGTGTTCCGTTAGCACCTGCAACAAATTTTAATACAACACCTGCAACAGGAACTTTATTTGTATTGTAACGGGGGCTACCTGTACTATTTGTAATATATGATGTCTGTGTTGAATCACTTGCAGCATGCTGATTAGCATCTGTAGTTAATGTTACATCATCAAGAATATAAACACCGTCAGCTATTTTATCATTTGAAGCGTATGCTGTTGAGAATGTTATTGAGAAGTCATCGGTAAATGAACTTTCTTCCATTGCTGTCATAGCCAATTCTTTTGAATCGCCGTCAGCTGATGAAACAGTAAAGTCATATGCTACATAACCGTCAGCTGCAGCTCTGTATGTTGTGCCATAGGTTAATGTTGCATTTAAACCGTCATCATCAACTTTATTTGCACCTGTTGAATCCAAAATATAAACTTCACATCCGTTAGGACCTGTTACATCTAATGTATATTGAGGATTAAGTGCAATTGAAAGAGCTGTAACAGAACTGTCTGCTTTAAATGTTTTGCTTTCATATCCGTCAGCGCTTACAGTATATGTTGTGCCATCGGTTAAAGTTGCACTGTATACGCCTTCAGAATAAGTTGCTGTAACATTTGAAATAGAAGCATCTGAAATAGCATTTCCTGTTTCAGCATTGGTAATGGTTATTGCAGCAGCATAAGTTTCAGCTACAGGTGTGTCATAAACGGCAATAGCACCTATATACATATTTGTTGCATCGGAAAATGTAAGTGTGTATTCTCCTGCATCTGCAACTGTTATTGTAGTTTGATAAGAATTTTTATTTGCAGAACTACTTGTAGTAGCAGATGTGCTGTCGCTGTCAGTTGCTTTAATGGTTTTAGAACTGCCATCTGAATACCAATCAATAAGAATTGTCTGATTGGCATTTGTTGTTGTGAGAGTAAGTATTCCGGTACTGTCATAAAAAGTGCCGGAATATTGATACATTGATGAATCTGAGCCATATGTCAAACCAATATATCTTTTTGTTTCTTTTTTTGTCCAATCACCACCAAATTTTAATGTTGCAGTAGCACCTGACAAGCTACTGTTGTAGCCTGTTGCAGTAAGGTAGCTGTTTGAATCAAGTTCTGCATCAGCATCATATACCCACCATGTATCATAAGCTGTTTTATTATTTGCTACAGTACTTGCAATAGCAGTATAAGAAACAAGGGCAGGAGATGTAGCGCTTGTATCATATCCCTCGCCAAGTGTAGCGGTAATAGTGTTGGCGAAAACACTACTTACGTTCATTACGGTTAATGTTGAAACAACCATAACGAAAGCTAAAATTGAGCTTAAAGCTCCTTTGAACTTATTGTTCATTTGAATTTTCCTCCTTGTCATAAAAACAAATTTGACCGAAAAGGGGGCTGTTTAAGAGCTTTAAACTAATGGGTAAAGCAGTGGCTGACAAAGGGAAAATACCCCTCAGTCGGACTTCGTCCGACAGCTCCCCTTAAAAGGGGCGCCTAAGGGCGAGACCCAAAGCTTCCCCTTTTAAGGGGAAGTACCTGCCGATAGGCAGGGGATAGGGTGTGTTCCATTTGTACGTTACTAATTAACGGCAACACTTAACAGACCGTCTCATTAGTCGTAAGAAAGCTCCATAAAGACCTTATCCTTTTCATACTGGTCGATACAAAGATAGCGTTTTGTTATTTCAAAAGACGAGTGGTTATAAATTTTCATAATCAAAATGGGAGAACAGCCGTTTTCATAAATGCGGTAGCCGACGGTTTTCCTTAAAGAATGGGCACTTATGTTGCCTTTAAGCCCCAAGTCCTTAACAGCGGCTTTTACAATTCTGTAAGCCTGAGTTCTGTGTAAGGGCTTTTCGGGGTTTCTTCCCTTAAATATGTAGCCTGTTTTATCGGCAGTTTCCTTTGCATAAAGCGAAATTGCCCCTGCAAGTTCATCATTTACGGAAATTTCGTTAATTTTACCCGTTTTCTTCTCTCTTATGTACAATTTCTCACAAGCCGAACCGTCTTTTGACAGCACATCACTCCATTTCATAGACAGAATATCGCTTATTCTCAGGGCAGTGAAAAGTCCTATCGCAATCAGCAGATAGTTTCTGTAGTTTTTCTTGTCTAAATAATAGTTCAATAACTTTGCTGCGTCTCTCTTGTTCTTAATAGGTTCTGTCTTAACCATAATGTAATTTCCTCCTTAATACATAGAACTCAATATGTTATTGTGTTGCGTTTTGGTTTTTGGTTTTTGGCGTAGAAGCGGTTGAAAATTAGCTTGACAATTATCATCGCCTATTGTATAATACAATTATATAGCTGTTGAAACTGTTGTTTTTAATAGGTATAATCATAATATCGTTAATTTATACATTGCTTTCTTAATGCAACACAATAACATATTATGTTGCAAAAGCAAGTCTGTCAACCTTGAATTTCGTTTCAAGGCTTTTTTTGCTTACAAAAAAGATAAAACTTTGTTGAAACGCAAATATGCGGCAACAGCACAATATTTATGACTGTTGCCGCATAGGCGATACCTTTTAATAAAATATAATATTACTGAAAATTAAGTTTAAATCAACGGATTTAAGACTGCCAATTTCTTATTATAAATAAAGTTGGCAGTCTTGCAACCTTGCATATTTCGACAATCGACTTTTATTTTTTTGCCCGAAATGTATTAGTCAATTCGGGCAAAAATCAGTGTCATATAGCTTTCTTAAAATTAAGTTTTTGAAGCCGTATTGTCATTTTATTGTCACTGCCTTTTGGAAAAGGTTCAACAACCGCTTAAACGTCGGCTTTTTTAGAAGTGGGGTATTATTCCCACTCGATAGTTGATGGGGGTTTGGTGGTGATGTCGTAGACGATGCGGTTGATGTTGGAGACCTCGTTGACGATGCGATTGGAGATTTTGGCGAGGGTGGGGTAGGGGATTTGGGCGAAGTCGGCAGTCATGAAGTCGGTGGTGGTGACGGCGCGGAGAGCGAGGGTGTAGTCGTAGGTGCGGAAGTCGCCCATAACTCCGACGGAGCGCATATTCGTCAGGACGGCGAAATACTGGTTGATTTCGGTGTCGAGATTTGCCTTTGCGATTTCTTCACGAAAGATGAAGTCGGCGTCCTGAAGGATTTTGATTTTTTCCTCTGTGATTGCGCCTATAATTCTTATGGCAAGCCCGGGCCCCGGGAAGGGCTGGCGGTTTACCAGATAGTCGGGGAGTTCAAGCTCTCTGCCTAAGCGGCGAACCTCGTCTTTGAAAAGAAGGCGGAGAGGTTCGATTATTTCCTTGAAGTCTACATAGTCGGGCAAGCCGCCTACGTTGTGGTGGCTTTTGATGACTGCGGCGTCGCCTGAGCCGGATTCGATTACGTCGGGGTAGATTGTGCCTTGGGCGAAGTAGTCCACCTTGCCGATTTTCTTGGCTTCTTCCTCGAAAACCCGAATAAATTCCTCGCCGATGATTTTACGCTTTGTTTCGGGGTCGGTTATGTCCTTGAGCTTAGTGAGGAAGCGCTTGCCGGCGTTTACTCTGATGAAGTTTAAGTCTCTGTCTTTGAAGGCAGCTTCCACCTCGTCCCCTTCGTTTTTACGCATTAAGCCGTGGTCGACGAAAATGCAGGTAAGTTTGTTTCCTACGGCTTTTGAAAGAAGCGCTGCCAAAACGGAGCTGTCAACGCCGCCGGAAAGGGCAAGGAGAACTTTGCCGTCTCCCACCTTTTCACGAACATTGTTTACGGCGGTGTTTATGTGGTTTTTCATACTCCAGTCGCCTTTAACGCCGCAGACCTCGTAAAGGAAGTTGCGGAGGATTTCGTTTCCCTGTTCTGTGTGGGAAACCTCCGGGTGGAACTGAACGGCGTAAAGACCCTTTTTGGGGTTTTCCATAGCCGCAACGGGACAGGATTTTGAAAAGGCTGTAATTTTAAAGCCTTCCGGAACACTTTCAATTCTGTCGGTGTGGCTCATCCAGGTTATGCTTTTTTCTTTCAAGCCCTTAAACATAAGGCTTTCGGGGCTGAAGTTTGTTTCTGTTTTGCCGTATTCGCTTGTTTCGGCGGATTTTACCTCGCCGCCTAAAAGGTGAGCCATTAGCTGGCTGCCGTAGCAGATACCCAAAACGGGAATGTTAAGGTTAAAAATTTCAGGTGAAATTGTGGGAGATGTTTCGAGATAAACGCTGTTGGGGCCACCCGTAAAAATTATGCCCACAGGGTTCATTTTTTTGATTTCGTCAATGGGGGTTTTGTATGACTTGACTTCGCAGTATACATTCAGGTCTCTGACACGTCTTGCTATGAGCTGATTGTATTGACCGCCGAAATCAAGAACTATAACCAGTTCGTGTTTCATTAGCTTCCTCCGATGTTATTTGTTTGTAAAAACTTCTTGTTGATTAGTGAAAAACTTTAGGGGTGAAATGTTTATTCGAAGCATTTCCAAAAGTCTTTCGTTGGGTTCTATGACAAAGCGGGCTTTTTTGCCCTTGTAGGATGTTACGAAAATGTATGTATTTTCGACAACAAGACCGCCCGAATAGTCTCTTAAGGGAAAGTTTTTGTAAAAGTCAAGGTGTTCTTTGTCTTTATAAGGGGCAATAATCTCAAACTCCTGAATGCTGCCCGTAAAAACTCTTCTTCGCCTTGACTTGTTATAGATAAGGTCTATGTCAAGCTCTCCCTCTGCGTAGGTATATTCATATTCCTTATTAAGAAGAAAATTCATAATAAAAACAGCGATAGCTATGGTGAAAACTACAAGGAAAATTGTAGCGGCAAGGTATTTTATGGAGTTATGCATCCAAATAAAAATTAAAAGAGCTGTTATTATAAGAATGATGAGACGGGTTCTGTTGTCTTTTTTTGTATAAGTGTGTTTGACAAGCTGTTCAACAAAAACGCTGTCATTTGAGCCTTCCATAAAATCCCTCCTTATTCGGAAACTCTCTGTTCTTCAAAAATTTCCGCTTCCTCGGGAGTAAGCTTTTTCTTTTTGGAGTTTGATCTGAAGTTAAGTTTGTCTAAAATTCCCGGAATCATATCAATAAGCTTGTTGACGCTGTTTTCGTTTTTAACATTTACAAGCTGTATGCCGTCATTTTTGATTACAATAACTGCTGCAGGGGTGATTTTTGCGCCTAAACCGCCGCCGCAGGTCTCACTCTTGTTTTTATCGGCTTCTTTGTCGGAGGCTCCGGCGCCTACGCCGAAGGCAACGTCAACTAAGGGAATTACGGTAATGTCTCCCAAAACCATAGCGTCGCCTATAACTGTTTTTGACGATACAAAACCATCCATTTTTGAAAAAAGAACGTCAAGACTTGTGTTTAAATTGTTCATTGTCAAACCTCCTTAAAGATTACATTTCTTACGTTTTTGTTTAAAAATATTTTAACTGCGGTTACGGCTATATAAAACAGATTTCCTCTGCCCTTTATATCTGCGTCTGCTTCGAAAACGGCTTTGTCAAAGTCGGGGGTTATATCTACACCCTTTTTTAAGGGAACTGTCAAGGTATATAAAAGCCCCAAAACCTTTCCCGTAAGAGAAGGGCCTTCAAAGCCGAAAACAGCCTTTAAGCGGAAGGTTTTTATTTTCTGCTTTTTTAAAAGATATAATATATTTTTAACCAAACAGGAAATAATATCCCCTTTATTTTCAACTGCCGAAATTGAAGCTATTGTGCCTATGAGCCCGGAATCGGACTTTTCTTCATCACGGTCGGAATTTTTTGCTTTTTCCGTCTTTTTTTCGGCGGTTGGATTTGCTTTTTTCTTAGGCTTTTCTTTTGGCATATCTTTTTGATCAGATTTTGGTTCAGACTGAACAGACTTACTCTTTCGGTCTTTATCCGATTTGCTTTTTTTTGCTTTAAGGGGCTTTTTATCGAGTCTTTTTTTGAGCCTTTTAAAGGGATAGGTGATTTTTGTTTCCAAACCATCGCCGCCTAAATGACCTTTTATTTTAACAAGCCCGTAAAGCCAGTTTATGCTCAGGTTAAGATCGGGCTTTTCATTATATTCGCCTTGGGCTTCATAGCTTAAAGGGGCAAAAAGAACCGCAATTAATAAAAGTACAGCTGCCGCAAGAAGTACGGCTATTATTGTTATTAAAATATTAACTGCGGTTAAAAGCATTTCTTTTCCCTCCGGGATTTAATTTCCTATTGCATTTTTTATACCCTCAAGGCTGCCATGTTTGTTATAATAGTCTTCTATAATTTCCTTTGCAAGCTCCATACCATTTTGCTTCCCCCGGGCAAGTCCCAAAACAAGATAGTTTTGCCTGCTGTAATAAGGCGTCAAAAGCTCAGAAACCTCAAAAAGCTCAAAAAGATTTTGATTTTTGGTTTTGCACAAAAGATATATGTTAAATACATCATTGCCCGATTTTATGTGATTTAAAATTTCTTCCTTTTCATTATCATTAATGCCTTTAAAAAGCAGATTTTCAGAAAATCTCAAAGCTCTCACCTTATTTCTTAAAGCCTTTGGAAAAGCTTATGAAAATCTTACGTATTCGAAGTCGGCATAGCCGCCCTCTGTTTCCTTTGTGTTTATACAGAAAATACCGCAGCGGCCGCCTACCCAAGCTTTTTTGGATACCTGATATTCAACGTCAGTTCCGAATTTTTCGTAGGTTTCTCCGTCCTTTGAATAGCTAAAGCTTACGCCGCAGACAAGACCGCTGTATTCCTTGTCGGGGTTATAAAAATCCTTAAGACCGAAAAACAGCTTTCTGTATGCATATTCTACGTTAATTCTCAGATATATGCTGTCTGTGAGGTCAATTTCCTTTCTTTCGGAAATTTCTTCGGGGTGATCCTTTCCGTCATAGAAGTAGTTGGCTTGTGAAAGATAATACTTTCCGCCTTCCTTTTCAACTCTTAAGGCGAAGAAGCTGCCGCCCGTAATGCATACACCGGCTTTGTCACCGTCCTTAAGGCTTAAATCAACCTTTGTGTCCATTGTGAAATTAGGCGACTGCATAAGCTGGCTCAAAAGGTTGGGAGCGTCGGTTAAATAGCCCTTTCCCCCTACGGGAATTGAATTAAGTCTTAAGCCCTTGTCTGTAATGTCATAAAATTTATCGTTTGCGTGAGCCTGCCACTGCCACTGAAGCCCTAAGCCCTTTTTAAAGTCGTCGTCTCTCTTGGGGGTTTTAATTTCACAGCCCGAAACAGGCTTTTTATATGTATCTACAGGCTCGCCGATTTTGTCGCCGTCAATGTCAACGCCCATTTCAATCCAGTCGTCATCTGTCCAGTGCGCCGGTTCGAGATAAGTCATTCTGCCGTAGCCGTCGCAGTCACGGAAGTGAAGAAACCAGCTTTCGCCGTTTTCCATATCTATAAGCGCTCCCTGGTGAGGGCCGTTTATAAGTGTTTCACCCTGATGCAAGACAATTTTATGCTCGTAAGGACCGTAAATGTTTCTGCTTCTCAAAACAACCTGCCAGCCGCATTTTACTCCCCCTGCCGGTGAGAAAATGTAATACCAGCCGTTTCGCTTATACATTTTAGGCCCTTCTATTGTGGGGTTTTGAACTCTGCCATCATAGATTAAAACGCCGTCATCTAAAAGCTTTTCTCCGTCGGGGCTCATTTGGTGAAGAAACAGCTGACTTTTTAAGCCGCTGCGGCTTCTTGCCACGGCTCTGACAACATAAGCCTTTCCGTCGTCGTCCCAGAAGGGGCAGGGGTCGATCCAACCCTTGGCTTCCTTATGAATAATAACGACCGACCATTCGCCGAAGGGGTCTTGTGTTTTAACTACAAACAAGCCCTCGTCGGGAGTGGGGAAGGTTATGAAAAACCAGCCGTCGTGATAACGAATGGCAGGCGCCCAAACACCCTTGCCGTGCTGAGGAACATTGTAGCAGTCATAGGGCAGCTTTTTAACGGCATAGTTTACAAGCTCCCAGTTTACAAGGTCTTTCGAGTGGAGAATGGGCAGCCCCGGAAAATATGCAAAAGAAGAGGCTGTCATAAAAAAGTCGTCGCCTACTCTTATAGCGTCGGGGTCGGAATAATCCGCAAACAAAATCGGGTTTTTATAAGAGCTGTTTCCCAAATCGGCAGTCCAGTCGCCTTTACAGTTTTCAAACATAAAATTATCTTCCTTTCCTCTTTTTTTATTTTTAAGGATTTTTATTAATAAACCTTAACGAAATTTGTCTATTTCGTGGGTTTTATCTCTTGTCATAAGAGTAACAACGGCGGTTTTGGGGTCTTCACCCTTAAAGAGCACGTTGTTGATTTCTTCCGTAATGGGCATAGAAACATTATATTTCTTCGAAAGCTCATAGGCTGCCTTGGCGTTTGTTACGCCTTCTACTACCATATGAACCTCCTCTAAAGCCTCTTTAAGGCTCTTTCCCTGACCTATAAGAATACCGGCACGCCTGTTTCTCGAGTGCATACTTGTACAGGTCACAATAAGGTCGCCTACGCCTGTAAGCCCTGCAAATGTGTCGGGGTTAGCCCCCATTTTTATGCCCAGACGTGAAATTTCCGCAAGACCTCTTGTCATAAGGGCGGCTTTTGTGTTGTCGCCGAAGCCTATTCCGTCGCAGACACCAGCTGCAAGGGCAATAAGGTTTTTAAGTGCGCCGCCTATTTCAACCCCTATAAGGTCTGTGTTTACATAAACTCTGAATGTGGGAGAGGTGAAGGCGTCCTGAAGAATTTTTGCCGTTTCTATGTCCTCCGCAGCGGCAACCACCGCAGTGGGGATTTCTCTGCCTACCTCCTCGGCGTGGCTCGGCCCTGACAAAACAGCAGGGCGGCACTGAGGAATTTCTTCCTTAATTACCTGTGAAAGACGCTTAAGGCTTCCGTCCTCAAGCCCCTTTGCCACATTTACAACGATTGTGTTTTCATCTATATAAGGAGCAAAATCCTTTGCTCTGTCTCTTACGAATTTTGAGGGAACTGCAAAAACCACTATTTCAGCACCCTTAACGCAGTTTAAATCGGTGGTTATTTTAATATTCTCGGGAATTTTAACCCCGGGCAGAAACTCCTTGTTTTCTCTGTCTCTTATGAGAGCGTCGGCCTCCCTTTGAAGAAAAGACCAAAGAGTAACATCGTGAGAATTTTTGCTTAAAAGACAGGCTAAGGCTGTGCCCCAGCTGCCTGTTGAGAGAACTGTAACCTTTTTCATAAAGCTCACTCCTTTTTAACGGAAAATTTGTTTTCCGTACCGCTTAAAAGTCTTGAAATATTTTCTTTGTGCTTATAAAATGCAAGAGCCGAAATTATAAACATAATAACAACAGATTCTATGTCAAAGCCCATAATTCCCCCTAAAAGGCAAAAAGCCATAAGTACGGGGAAAACGACCGCCATAGTCAGGGAAGCCAAAGAAATGTAGTTCTTTGCCTTAAAGACACAGAAGCCTATAAGATATGTAACAACCGCAAGAACAGGGCTTATGCACAGCATTAACCCCAGTGAACAGGCTATGCCCTTGCCGCCCTTAAAGCCCATATAAAAGGGGAAGGTGTGACCTAAAACACAGCCCAAAGCGGCATACATTGAGAAATTAAGACCGCCGAAAAGCAGTCTTGCGATAAAAAAGGCTAAAATTACCTTAAAAAAGTCACCTATAAAAACCGCTATGCCTGCTTTTTTGCCCATAACTCTGAAGGCGTTTGTTGTGCCTGAGTTGCCGCTGCCTTCGGTTCTTATGTCCATATGCTTAAAGACCTTTCCGAAAATAAATGCTGTTTGGAAAAGCCCGAAAATGTAGCCCATTATAATACAGATAATTCTTTCCATAAATGCTCCTTAAGACATTCGCAAAAATGTGTGCATTTTTGCGAAATTATTTATCGCTTCGAGATCTTACTATAAAATGTATAGGTGTTCCCTTAAAGCCGAAAGCGTCTCTCAGTTGATTTTCTATATATCTCTTATAAGAAAAGTGGAGAAGCTCGGGGTTATTCACAAAAATAACGAATGTAGGGGGCTTTATTGAAACCTGTGTCATATAAAATATTTTAAGCTGTCTGCCTTTTTCAGCCGGGGGCTGGTTCATAGCCAAAGCCTCGGTTAAAACATCGTTTAAAATACCTGTTTGAACTCTCTTTGAAGAGCTGTCATAAACCTCATTTATAAGAGAAAACAGCTTTTTAACTCTTTGCCCTGTCAGAGCCGAAATAAAGATTTTAGGTGCATAGTGCATATATTTAAGCTCAAGGTCAATATCATTTGTAAACTTGTTTATGGTTTTGCCGTCTTTTTCGATAGTGTCCCACTTATTGACGGCTATAATACAGGCTTTTCCGGCTTCGTGGGCTATACCGGCGATTTTTGTGTCCTGATCCGTTATGCCCTCTGAAGCGTCTATCATAATTATGCACACGTCACAGCGTTCCACCGCCGCAACAGCTCTTATAATACTGTATTTTTCAATATTTTCTTTAATTTTGCTTCTTCTGCGTATTCCGGCGGTGTCAATAAAGACGTATTTTTTGCCGTCTGTTTCGTAGGCAGTGTCGATTGCGTCTCTTGTTGTTCCGGCAACATCGCTTACAATAACTCTGTTTTCGCCTAAAATTTTGTTTATAAGAGAGGACTTTCCGGCGTTGGGCTTGCCCACAACGGCTACCTTAATAACGTCCTCTTCCTCTGCTTCACCGTCGGTGTTAAAATGAGAAACAACCTCGTCCAAAAGGTCGCCTATACCCATTGCCTGACCTGCCGAAACTCCGAAAGGTTCGCCTAAGCCCAGCTCATAAAACTCATAGACGTCCATACTGTATTTTCTCAAATCGTCAACCTTGTTTACGGCTAAAACAACAGGCTTTTTAGCCTTTCTCAAAATGTTTGCCACAAGAAAGTCTGCGTCTGTCACCCCTGTTCTTACATCGGTAACAAATATAATAACGTCAGCCAAATCTATGGCAATCTGAGCCTGTTCGTAAATTCTTTTCATCATAAGGTCTTCCCCATCAGGGTCAAGACCGCCTGTGTCTATCATTGTGAAGTTGTAGTTGAGCCAGTCTGCTTCCGCATAAATTCTGTCTCGTGTTACTCCGGGGGTATCCTCCACTATGGAAATTCTTTCCCCGGCTATTCTGTTAAAAAGTGTAGACTTTCCCACGTTGGGTCTGCCTACAATTGCTACTATCGGCTTTGCCATAATATTTCCTCCGATTGCTAAGGATTACTGCTCCTTTAGCTCCATAAGCGCCGCAAGGCTTCCTCTGTTGTCTCCCATAACCCTGTATGAATAAAACAGGTCTGAATTGCATTTTGTACAGAGGTCGGCACATTCTATATTTTCTGCGGGTATTCCCGCTTCTGTAAGTATCCTTTTATTTATTCCCTGAAGGTCGAAAAGATATTTGCCCTCGATTGTGTCGTTTTTGAAGTATTCCCCTGAAAAGGCGAATTTTTCATCAAAAACAGACTTAACGTAATTGTCTACCTGATAACAGCAGCCCCCTATACAAGGGCCTATTCCGCAGAGAATGTTTTTTCTGTCACAGTCGTAGTCCTTGACCATTTTGGAAACGGTTTTAGCACCTATTGAAAGAGCGGTGCCCTTCCAGCCGGAATGGCTCAGGGCAATAACCCTCTTTACCGGGTCTAAAAAATAAAGGGGAGTGCAGTCTGCGTGAAATGTCACCAAAACCACATTGGGGTGGTTTGTCATAAGTCCGTCTGTTTCCAAAATATCGCTTTCCTTAAAAAGACCCTTTCCTCTGTCGTCGGGGGCAGCGTCATAAATTACATCCTTATGAACCTGATCCGTAAAAACAGTATTTTTATAATCAGCCCCTATGGCGGAGCAGAGCCTTCTGTAGTTTTCAACTACGTTTTCTTTTTTATCGTGCTTAAATCTCAGGTTTAAGGAGCTTAAAGCCCCTTCGGAAACACCGCCTAACCTTGTGGAAAAGCAATGGTTTACAACTCCCGTATTTTCAAAGCTTTCAAAAACAAAATATACAAGGTCTCCCTTAACGATTTTTTTCATAATAATCTGTCCTCTTTATAAGCCATTACGCCCTGAAGGCATTTTCAAAATGATTTATTTCTTTGTCATATATATCTATAACGTCAAAGCGAATGCCTGTTCGTGGGCTTATGCCTTTTTCGTAGATATAGGCTTTGGCTGTGTTTAATATTTTCTGCTTTTTAGATCTGTTGACTGCGTCCGTACCCTGACCCAATTGGGTGGTTGTGCGGTATTTTACCTCAACAAATATAAGAAGACCGTCCTTTTGGGCGACTATGTCGATTTCGCCCCGTCTCGTACGGTAGTTTCTGTCTGTGACGGTGTAGCCCTTGTTCGCTAAATATTTTGCGGCAATTTCCTCGCCTATTTTTCCTGTTTGGTTTGGAGTATACATTACAGCATTCCCTTCGTAAAGGTTTTCCGATGTATTGGGCAAAGACCCAGTTCCTTAATTACGGCGATATGTCCGGCGGTGCCATAGCCCTTATTGCTTTCAAAGCCGTATTCGGGATATTTCTCCGCTTCCTTAAGCATAAGTCTGTCTCTTGTGACCTTGGCTATTATGCTTGCGGCGGCAACGGTAATGCTTTTTGCGTCGCCCTTTATTATATTTTTTTGTTCTATTTCTATTTCGTCTAATTTAACTGCGTCTGTCAAAACCAAATCCGGCAGGGGTTCAAGACTTAAAACAGCCCTTGTCATAGCCTTTTTTGTGGCGTTTAAAATATTGATTTCGTCTATGACGTTGTGATCCTCCATAGCTACTGAGACGGAAACAGCTTCCCTCATAATTATATCAAAGAGCTCTTCCCTCTTTTTCTCGCTCAGCTTTTTGGAGTCGTTTACCCCTTCGATTAAAGCCCCTCTTTTCAAAATAACCGCTGCCGTAACAACAGGACCGGCAAGAGGGCCTCTTCCCGCTTCGTCAACTCCGGCTATGTAGGTATGACCCTCGGCATAGGCGTCAGCTTCAAAGCGTGACATTTCTCTGAGCCGCATAAGCTCATCCAAATATCTGTTATATCGTTTATACCCCGAAAGAACGAGCCTTTTAACCGAGGCTCTTTCGTCCTTTTCAAAGGGTTTTAAAACAGAAGGAAGGGCTTCCGCTTCGGTGTTTTTGATTATTTCGCTGATTTTCTTTACGTCCAATGCGTTTACCCTCCCTAAAAATTTCTCGGATTATTATTGTTGTTCTGAAGCCTTCCACTCTTCCAAAGCTCTTGCAAGCTGGTCGGGACAGGATGTAGGTCTGAAGCCGCATCTTATGCCCTTGAGCCTTTTAATGGCTTCGTCTACTTCCATTCCCTCAACAAGTCTGCCGACGCCCTGAGTGTTTCCGCTGCAGCCGCCTACAAAGGTTACGTTGTGCAGCTTATTTTCTTCTACTTCAAAATGTATCTGTCTTGAACAAACTCCTCTTGTTGTATATTCCATTTTATATTCCTCCTTCGTAGTACTCATTTGTGATAGGGTTCTCCCGAAATTATTCTGTAGGCTCTGTAAATCTGTTCCGACAAAATCACCCTCATAAGCTGGTGGGGAAATGTCATTTTCGAAAAGGAAAGCAGATAGTCGCTTTTGTTAAGAACGTTTTGTGAAAGCCCCAAAGAACCGCCTATAATAAAGGTTATGCTGCTTGTTCCGCCGACTGCCTTTTCCGAAAGCATTTTCGCAAAGCCCTCGCTTGAAAGCTGTTTTCCCTCAATTGCAAGGGAAACAACGTAGCTTTCTTTAAGCTTTGAAAGAAGCCTTTCCCCTTCCTTATCCTTTATTTTAACCGCTTCCGCAGAACTTAAGCTTTCAGGTGCTTTTTCGTCGGGAACCTCGATTATTTCAAGCTTTATATATCGAGAAAGCCTTTTTTTATATTCTTCAAGGGCGTCCCTGTAAAATTTTTCTTTAATTTTGCCTACGCAAAGTATTGTTATCTTCATTAATTTAACTCTATGACCTCGCTGACACGGCTTCTTGCCGCAACAGCTACGTCCAAATAAGTGCCTACCTTAATTTTATATCTTTCCAAAATGGCTTTAACCGTTTCAAAGGCAAGCTCCTCTGTGTTGTTTTCAAGACTTAAATGACCAAGTCTTACGTGGGAAAGACTGCCACACATACTGCACGCCAAAAGCTTTCCGGCGGTGTCGTTGCTTAAATGACCCTTTTCGCCGTAAATTCTCCGCTTTAAGGGCTCAGGGTAAGGCCCGTTTTTAAGCATATCCACATCGTGGTTGCTTTCAAGCAGCAAGACATTACTTTCCGCAATGCCGTCCATAACGGTTTTTGTAACGTGTCCTATATCCGTCGCTACACTGACTTTGTATTTATCGGTCATTATGTTATAGCCCACAGGCTCGTTTGCGTCGTGGGGTATGTCAAAAGCTTTTACACACAGGTCGTTTATAACAAGGCTTTCTCCGCCGCTTATAACATTTTTGAGATAGGGCTTAATTTTGCCCATTTTATATTCGCCGCCGTTCCAGGTTCCGCAGGTGGCATAAATAGGAGTGCCGAATCTGCGTGAAAAAATACCTGCGCCTTTAATATGGTCGTCGTGCTCATGAGTTAAAAACAAAGCGTCTATATCGCTGCCCTGACAGCCTATGGCGTTAAGCCCGGCTTCAATGCATTTTCCGCTTAAGCCTGCGTCAATTAAAATTTTAGTATGCTCCGAACCTATAAAAACACAGTTGCCCGATGAACCGCTGGCAATTGTTGCAAATTGTAAAGACATAGTTACCACCTATAGAACCGAAGTTGGTTTTTATTTTTATCGAAATTGTTTTATGCTTTGCACTTACAAAAACACAGCTGCCTGATGAACCGCCGGCAATTGTTGCAAACTGCAAAGACATTTTTTATCACCTATAAAACTCTAATGAGTTATTTTATTGTTTCATTTTTCAGCCATTACTGAGCTTTTTCACTGCTATCGGGCTTTTCCTCAACGGCTACTCTCTTAATATCCGCCCCTAACATACAAAGCTTGCTCTCTATATTGGCATAGCCTCTGTCAATAAAGCGTATATTATATATAGTAGAAACACCCTTCGCCGCCAAAGCCGCAATTATCATAGCAGCCCCCGCTCTTAAATCCGTAGCGGAAACATCTGCGCCCTTAAGCTCCTTAACGCCGTCGATAACGGCTTCTCTGCCGTTTACCTCTATTTTTGCCCCGAACTTCTTAAGCTCGGCTATATACTGATACCTTGTTTCCCATACGTTTTCTATAACCTTGCTTCTGCCCTCGGCAATTGACAAAAGAGCCGTTATCTGAGGCTGAAGATCCGTAGGAAAGCCGGGATAAACCATAGTTTTTACATTTGTGGGGTAAAGTCTGCCGTCTGAAATAACCCTTATATAGTCGTCGCCTTCTATAATTCGACAGCCTATTTCCTCAAGCTTTGCCGTAAGAGAATCCATATGCTTGGGAATAAGGTTTTTAACCGTAATGTCTCCGCCGGTAACAGCTCCGCAGATCATATATGTACCGGCTTCGATTTGGTCGGGAATTATGGTGTATTCCCCTCCGTGAAGCCTGTCCGCACCCTGTATTCTTATAACGTCCGTTCCTGCGCCCTTGATGTTTGCCCCCAGCATATTCAGGAAGTTGGCAGTGTCTACAATGTGGGGTTCTTTCGCTGCGTTTTCAATAACGGTTCTGCCCTTTGCACGGCAGGCGGCTATCATAATGTTTATGGTCGCCCCGACGGAAGCCACGTCCAAATAAATGTTTGCCCCGTGAAGTCTGCCGTTTACGTCAAGCTTTATAACTCTGTCGTCGCTTGTGTCGATTCTTGCGCCCATCATTCTGAAGCCCTTAAGGTGCTGGTCGATAGGTCTTTCGCCGAAGTTGCACCCTCCGGGGAGAGCAACCTCCGCATGACCGAACCTTCCCAAAAGAGCGCCCATAAGGTAATAAGAAGCCCTTATTTTCCTAACGGATTCATCGTTTGCTATATATGATTTAACTTTTCTTGCATCTATAATAAGGGTTGACTCGTCTGAAAGAGTACACTTAGCACCCAAAGCGTTAAGGGTTTTCATAAGACAGGCAACGTCCTCAATGTCCGGCAGGTTTTCTATAACAGAAACACCCTCTGCAACTATTGCCGCAGGAATAATCGCCACTGCGGCGTTTTTCGCTCCGCTTATGGAAACAACGCCCTTAAGCTTTTTCTGCCCCTTTATTTCAAAACATTCCATTTTAATTCAGCACTCCAATTGAATTTTTACTACTAAATTATTATATCACACCATAATAATTCTAAAGCCTTTTTTACCTTTTGTCAAGCAAAAATATGTCAGTTCGGGCAGTCTTATAGTTTATTTGTTTAAAACCATAATTTTAATGACTTGTGGGATTTTTATTATAAAGCCCTCGAAAATTTCGGAAACACAAAAACGGACACTGAGTTTTTTTCTTTGAAAAATCCCGGTATCCGTTTTTGATAATCACCTATGACAGCATATGATTTAATTTATGCAAACTACATTATACATTATTTATTTAGGAATTTCAAGTGCTTAAGGGAAAATTTTTGAAAGAACCGATGTATATTCAAAATGGTTACAGTTCAGCCAACTAATTCGCAAAACGTCTGCTTCGCATCCGATGCCGCTTTGCGGCAATATTTTGCTCATTATTTGGCGTTCCGCTCGTGCCTCATTTTTAGCTTTTATACATATAAATATGCAAAAATCTAAAAATAAGAGACACGGCTGAACTGTTACTTAAAATGAAAAATACTATTGACTTTTATTCGGAATAATCTTATAATTTAAATAATCTGAAAGTGTTTTATCACTTTAAAGTTACAATTTTTACAGTTTCCAATATTTAAGGAGGAAAAAATATGTTAAGATTTAAAAAAGCCTTTGCGCTTATGACAGCAGGCTGTATGCTTCTTTCCACAGCCGCTTGCGGAAGCTCCGCAGAAACAGAAACAGAGACAGAAACAGCTGCCGAAACTGCTGAGACAGAAGCAGTTGAGGGAAGCTATTCAATAGGTATCATTAAGCAGATGGATCACGTTGCTTTAAACTCATCTGAAGAGGGCTTTGTTCAGGCTCTTGCAGACAACGGTCTTGTTGACGGCGAAAACTTAACAATCGACTACGAAAACGGTCAGGGCGATGTAAACAACCTTTCAACTATTGCAGACCAGTTTGTAGCAGACGACGTTGACCTTATTTTTGCCGTTGCAACAAACGCAGCCCAGGCTGCCGCAGGCAAGACAACAACTATCCCCATTATAGGCACGGCTATTACATCATACACAGAGGCAAGCCTTGTTGACACAGACGAAGTACCCGGCGGAAACGTAACAGGTACTACGGATATGAACCCCGTTGAGGATCAGATTGCTCTTATTAAGGAAGTTTGCCCCGACGTTGAAACAGTAGGTTTCCTTTACTGCTCAAACGAAGCAAACTCCATTTTACAGGTAGAAATGGCTACAGCAGCCTGCGAAGAAGCGGGCTTCGCTACAGTAGAACAGACAGTTTCAAGCACAAACGAGGTTCAGCAGGCAACTCAGAACATCGTTACAAACTGCGACGCTATCTACATCCCCACTGACAACGTATTCGCTTCTTCAATGCCTATCGTAAACGAGGTTGCAGTTGCGGCAGGCATCCCCGTATTCTGCGGCGAATCCGGTATGGTTCAGTCAGGCGGCTTTGCTACACTTGGCATCACATATTATTCAATCGGTTATCAGGCAGGTCTTATGGCAGTTGACGTATTGGTAAACGGTGCCGATCCTGCCGAAATGCCTATTCAGGGCTCAAGCGAATTTGAATACTGCTTTAACGGCGATACAGCAGACGCACTCGGAATCGAGATCCCCGAAAAGTATGCAGATGCAGTTTACTATGCTGACGAAGCAGCAGATGCAGAAGCGGCTGAGTAATTTCCTGCTTTAAAATTTTACAGAAACTATGCCTATCAACAGGGAACGGCGAAAGCGTCATTCCCTGTTTTGACAGGAGAAAGGAGAGACTGTATGGGAGCGATAATTTTAAGTGCAGTTTCGCTTGGAACTCTTTGGGCAGTTATGACCCTGGGCGTTTACATTACATACAGAATTTTGAATATAGCCGACTTAACCGTTGAAGGCTCTATTGCCACAGGCGCGGCTGTTGCGGCGCACCTTATTTCCGTAGGGGTAAGCCCCTGGGCGGCAACTGCGGCGGCAATCGGCTCGGGTATGCTTGCCGGGCTGGCGACGGGTCTGCTTCATACAAAGCTCAAAATTCCTCCTCTTTTGGCGGGAATTTTAACTATGATTGCCCTTTATTCCGTAAACTTGAGAATTATGGGAAAGTCGAATATTCCTCTTTTAAAAACAGCCACTGTTTTTACGGGTATTCAGACAGCTTTTAATTTAGACAAAAACATTGCTATTTTAATTATAGGCGTTATCTGCGCCTTGGCGGTTTCCGTTTTTATGTACTGGTTTTTCGGGACGGAGCTGGGCTGCGCAGTCAGAGACACAGGCTCAAACCCCCAAATGGCAAGGGCTCAGGGCATAAACACAGACACAATGATAAACATAGGGCTTGTTATATCAAACGGCTTGGTGGCTTTTTCGGGAGCACTCATTGCTCAAAACCAGTCTTACGCCGATGTTCAAATGGGTACAGGCTCAATCGTTATAGGTCTTGCCTCTTTGATTATAGGCGAGGTTCTTTTCGCTATGAAAACAAACAGCTTTAAGAGGGTTATTTTTGCTGTTTGTCTGGGTGCGGTCTTATATAGAGTAATTATAGCCTTGGTTCTTAAGGCGGGCATGAACCCCAACGACCTTAAGCTTTTCACTGCTATAACCGTTGCCTTTTGTCTTGCTTTGCCCGTGGGCAGAGGTTATCTTATGACCATTGCGAAATCCCTGAAGGGAGGCGGAAGCAATGCTTAAATTAGATTCGGTTTTTAAAACCTTCAACGCCGGAACAATTAACGAAAACAGAGTTTTAAACGGTCTTTCACTTCACCTTAAGGAAGGGGATTTCGTTACCGTAATCGGGGGCAACGGCGCAGGAAAATCCACTGTTTTAAACAGTGTAGCCGGAGTATTCCCCATAGACTACGGAATAATAACTATTGACGGCAAAAACATAACAAGACTTTCGGAATATAAAAGAGCGGCTCTCATAGGCAGAGTTTTTCAGGACCCTATGACCGGAACAGCCGCCAGTATGAACATTGAGGACAACCTTGCTCTTGCCTACAGAAGAGGCAAAAGAAGAATGCTCAAATGGGGCATAAGTTCAAAGGAGCGTAAGGAATATAGAAGCCTTTTGTCAACCTTAGGTCTTGGGCTTGAAAGCCGTTTAACGGACAAGGTTGGGCTGCTTTCGGGCGGTCAGAGACAGGCTCTT
The DNA here is from genome assembly GCA_021204175.1 of Clostridiales bacterium. Taxonomy (GTDB): domain Bacteria; phylum Bacillota; class Clostridia; order Lachnospirales; family CAG-274; genus JAJQCI01. The sequence goes on from JAJPZT010000068.1 coordinate 21,022, forward strand.
ACTCTTCTTATGGCTACTCTTGTAAGTCCCAAAATCCTGCTTTTGGATGAGCATACCGCCGCACTTGACCCCAAAACAGCGGCTAAGGTTCTTGAAATAAGCGATAAGCTTGTTAAACAGAATAATCTCACCACTATGATGGTAACCCATAATATGCGTGACGCCATAAACTACGGCAACCGCCTTGTAATGATGAACCACGGCAGAATTATTTTGGATATTGAGGGCGAGGAAAAGAAAAAACTCACCGTTGAAACACTTATGGATAAATTCAGTGAAGCTTCGGGAGAGGAATTTACAAGCGACAGCGCAATTTTGGGCTGATAAATAAAAATCTTAATATAAAAAGCCGTTTCCGATGTGAAACGGCTTTTTTGCATAATATTAATTTTCGGCCTTTTGTATGTTTGTGTTGCGGTTATAAAGCTCGGAGAAGAGCTTAAGACCATTGGCAAAGCCGTCATTCAAAGCGTCTCTGTCATAGCGGAACTCCCAGTTGCCCCCTGCAACACCGGGGGTATTCATACGTGCCTTTTCATCGAGGCAGAGAATATCCTGAATGGGAATTATAGCCGTATCCGCTGTGGAAGAAAAGGCAAGCCTTATAAAATCCCAGGCTATGTCTGAGCCGCTGCAGTTTAAATAGGACTTAACGTAGTTCATTTCGCTGTCCCCGGCTTCATTCCACCAGCCTAAGGTTGTGTTGTTGTCGTGAGTGCCTGTGTAGATTATCCAGTTTGTGTTTTTGTAGTTGTGAGGGAGATAGTCGTTGCCTGAACCGCTGCCGAAGGCAAACTGAAGAATTTTCATTCCCGCGAGCCCTAACTCGTCTCTCAAAACATGAACCTCCGGGTTAAGGTCTCCCAAATCCTCGGCGATTATGGGCAGACCTCCTAACTTCCACTTTACAATGTCGAAAAATTCACGTCCCGGACCTTTTCTCCAAACACCTGTTTCAGCTGTTTTTGAGGGGTAAGGAATTTCCCAATAGCTTTCAAAGGCTCTGAAGTGGTCAATTCTCACAATGTCAACATATTTAAGAGTTTGGCTTATACGCTTAGTCCACCAGGCAAAGCCCGTTCTTCTGTGGTAGTCCCAGTTATAGAGGGGGTTGCCCCAAAGCTGACCTGTAGATGAAAAATAATCGGGGGGAACACCTGCCACCTTAAGAGGGAAGCCCTTTTCATCGTAGTAGAAAAGTTCTCTGTGAAGCCAGGCGTCTGAGCTGTCGGAGGAAACATAGAAGGGCATATCACCTATAATCTGTATTCCCTTGTCGTTGGCATATTTCTTAAGGCTTGTCCACTGCTTGTAAAATTCGTATTGTAAGAAGCTGTAATATTCAATTTCGTCCGCAAGCTCAGAGGAAAGCTCGTCTCTCGTTCTGCCGTCCAAATTTAAATATTCCATTGGGAAGGATGAGAAGCTTGCGCCGTAAAATCTGTCTAAAATTTCGTTGTCCTTAAGGCAGTCTTTGGCTCTCTCGGCAAAGGCTATAAGCTCCGACAAAACGCTTTCTTTTTTACGTTTGTCGGCGATTTTATTTTTAAGGGCAATATAAAGAGTGTAGTCTTTAAGCCAAAAATCGTTTTCTTCGCAGAACTGTATAAAAGGCTTCTTATCGGCGTACATTTTAAACATATAAAAAGCACGTCTGAAAAGCTTGTCTTTATACTCGCTTACTCTGTCATATTCAACTCTGTTTGTTTCGAAATATGGGATATTTCTTAAATCCTCATTGCCCAAAAGCCCGTCATTGGCTAATTTGTCGGGGGAAATCAGCAGGGGGTTGCAGGCAAAGGCGGAATAAGCCGAATAAGGGGAATTTCCGTAGCCCGTATGACCCAAAGGGAGAATCTGCCAGAGGGTCTGACCTGCTTTTTCCATAAAATCTATAAATCTGTAAGCCCCTTCACCTAAGTCGCCTATACCGTAGGGCGACGGAAAAGAGGTTGGATGAACCAAAATACCGCTTTTTCTTTCGTTCATAAAAACACCTCCGATTCTTTATCTGTTTTAATCTTATCATATTTTGAAAATTTTTACAATGGATAAAATGCATAATTAGGAAAAACACACAATAAACCTTAACTGTATATCAATTTTTATTTTTGGGCAATATATAAAAGCAAGAGTTTATTTTTTAAATTGGAGGTATGGTTATATATGAAAAGGTTTAAAATTGTATATGCCCTTTTGTTTCTTGTTACGTGCTTAAGCTTAACAGGCTGCGGCTCAAACAGCGATGACACAACAGGCACAGACACAGGCATTATCGATGAGGGAGACACTAACGGCGGAGCAGATGAAGAAAGCAGCGAAACCACCACAGAGGATGATAACGAGGAAAACTCAGGCGACAACAGCGAGGCAGATGAAAACGGCGGTATGACAGGGGAAAACGCAGATGACGGCTCGAACAACAGCGGTATGGCTGAAGAAGGGGCTGACGGAGCGGCAGGACTTAACAACACCGCCGACAGCGCAGACGATAACTTAGGAGGAACAGCCGACGACACCACCTTAAACGACGGCGACACCCTTGACGGAAACACAATCGACGGCGGAACAATAACCGGCAGAGCCGAAAGCCTTTTTGAGGGAAATGACACAATAGGAATGTCAGGTTCTGAAAATATAATAGGAAATAAGACTTTGCTGTATTAATTAATAAAGACCGAAAAGCTTAATTTAGAGTTTTTCGGTCTTTTGCTATTAGTTTTTAATATAAACTGCGGAGGAAAATTTAGGAAGGGAAACCTTTATTTTTCCGCCTTTAACTTTATAATGGTGAAGATCCTCATTATGAGAACGAAGGTCTGAGGTTATGACACGGTTATATGTGTCGCCGTCTAAGCCGCCAATTCGCCAAACGGGAATTTCAATTTCCATTTCGTGGTCATTGTTGTTAAGAAAAACAACTGCGCTTTCATATTTGTTAAATCTGCCGTAGGCAATAATTCCGTACTGCATAAAAAGATAGTCTAATGAGCCTGTTTTAAAGCATTCATGCTTTTTATGCAAAGCAATCATTTTCTTATAGAAGGAAAGTATTTCCTTGTCCTCTTTTCCCCAAGGGTAGGGACGGCGGTTATCGGGATCTGTCCACCCTGTAAGCCCTGCCTCGTCTCCGTAATAAACCGTAGGCGCACCGGGGAAGGTCATCTGAAGGGCAATAGCTTCCTTCATAATACCTTTGTTTGTGCCTGTGTCGGCGGCTTCTCTTCCGGCGGAATGAAGTCTGCCCACCTTGCGGTTGGTTCGGGTTAAAAAGCGGCTGTGGTCGTGGTTTGAAAGCTCATTCATAGAGGTTGAAAGAGACTGCCAGCTCATTCTTGCGCTGTGATAACGCATTGCCCCCTCAAAGCTCATAGAATTGTTGTAGAGCCTGTCTATGCGTTCTTCACTGTGCTTTTCCATACCTGTTAAAAACCAGGTTACGGGTTCCATAAAGGCGTCATAGTTCATAATTGTGTCCCATTCGCCGCCGGAGAGCCACGCCCTTGAATCACCGTAGTTTTCAGCTAAAATTATGGCATCGGGGTTGGCGGCTTTAACTGCCTTGCGGAAGTCCTGCCAAAATTTGTGATTATAGGTGGGGCTGCTGCCTAAGTCGGCGGCTACGTCAAGACGCCAGCCGTCTGCGTTATACGGCGGAGACACCCACTTCACGCCTATGTTTATAATATAGTCGTGAAGCTCCTTTGAGTTTTCATAGTTAAGCTTGGGGTGGTTGTCGTGACCCCACCAGCTGTCATAGCAGTCATTGCCGGACCAGTTTGAGTCGAACCACTTAAAATAATCGTGATAAATGCTGTCCTCTGCGGTGTAAGCCCCTGCAGGGTAGCCGCTTCTGCCGTAGAAGCCTTCCCTGTCGAGCCACTTGTTAAATGCTCCGCAGTGATTGAAAACGCCGTCTAAAATTATTTTAATGCCCTTTGAGTGGGCAAGCTCTATAAGCTTAATCATAAGCTTGTTGCTGGCTTCAAGGTTCTTTTTGTCTGTTGTCCGCTTAATATACATTGTGGCAAAGCGGTTGTTTAAAAATTCCTTTGAAAGGGGCTTTCCTCCGTCTTCAATAATAACGCCTAAGTGAGGGTCTATATAGTCATAGTCCTGAATGTCATATTTATGGGAGCTTGGGGAAACGAACAAAGGCGTAAAATAAATTGCGTCAATGCCCAAATCCTTAAGATAATCCATTTTTTGAATAACCCCGGCTAAGTCTCCGCCGTAAAACTTGCATATATCGTCGGAGGTAACGGGGTCGTCCCAGTTTTTGACCTTTGTGGCGGTTCTGCCCATATAGACATATTCGTTGTCCGCTACGTCGTTTGAGCTGTCGCCGTTATAAAATCTGTCGGGAAAGATCTGATACATAACAGCCCCCTTTGCCCAGTCGGGGGTGCTGAAATCCGGAACTGCCATAAAGTCGAAATCATTGTTAAGGTCTGCGGTGAGACCCTGCTTGTTATAATAATAAACTCTTTCGTGATGTTTTATTTTAAAATAATAGTTTGTGACACGTCTTATGAAAAACCTGCCCAAATAATAGTCAAAGCCCTTTTCAGTGGCTGTTTTCTGCATAAAATAAGGCTTTCCGTCAGCAACGGCATAACAGCCCTCGGCGTTGTCAGCCCATGTTCTGAGCCTGACGGTAACCATAAACCCAACCCCCGAAGCGTTTTCTATATTCAAAAAATCAGGGGTTTCGCCTGAAAAAACTGCGTCTATATTAAAATAGTCATATAAAGGATAACTTTTATAATCCACAAAAATACCTCCCGAATGTCAATATTTCGATAATACAATTATCATATAATAA
>JAJPZT010000025.1 GCA_021204175.1 Clostridiales bacterium
CGTTCTTGATTTTTTGTAAAAATATAATATGCGCATTGTGTCCACACCTATATTTGGTTGCTTATTGACATTAGGCTTAAAATGAGATAAAATATTTACATATTGTGGGCGAGTATGCACAGCTTTGGGGCTTCGGTTTTTGTTAAATCTTATTAAAACCGCCCTCAGACCTGTTTAGGCACAACGGCAAAACTTGTCATTGCCCTTATGCTTTTTTGTTATCGTTCACAAATGCTACGTCCTATAAAAGTCGATTGCTCCATGCTTCGCATTCCCGCAATCGCACCTGTATTCGCTGCTCCGGGCTATCGCCCTACGCTGCTCATGCAGGTTAGGTTGTCTGATATACAGCCATATAGGCAAACACTGTTTGCCTATCCGTCTGCCTATCGACAACACTTTTATAGCGAATAATAATTTAAAGGAGGAAGAAGCGTGAAGAAAAAACACAAACGTATTTTAGCCCTGATTTTGGCTTTCGCTATGGCTTTTTCATCACTTGTTTACGTCAGTGCAACTGACGGAGAGTTTGATGAAGTAACCGCAGTTGATTTAGCTACATCAGATTCGGCTGTTGAAACAGAGGGTGAAACCACAACCGAGGACACCCGTGCCGAAAGCTACACTTGGCAGTTGGGTACAGGCAACGGCTGTGAAGAAGTCAGCAACTTTAGCGGCGGCACAGTAACTCTTTATTCAGACCTCGGCACATACGGAACAATTATTGTTGACGCAACAAGCGGCAAGTTCCATAATGCCAGAGGCGACCAGTGGGCTCAGGTTAATGACGGAACAATAATTTATGTTCCCGCAGCAGTAGGCAGTGTCCTTTCATTTACATCATACAATGAAGGCACAGCCACTACAGACGGCGGCAATTCATTTGCTGGCAGCATTGACTACACTGTTACATCAGCCGACCTGACAGAGGTTGAAGGCGTTAATTACGCAGCTCTTACATTCTCTGGCGTAAGCTATGTAAGCGTTATAACAGAGGACAACACAAACGCAACAGAAGACAGCGGCTCATCAGGCGATGACTCAGGCGACGAGGACGAAGAGGTTCGTGCCGACAGCTACACTTGGCAATTGGGCACAGGCAACGGCTGTGAAGAAGTCAGCAACTTTAGCGGCGGCACAGTAACTCTTTATTCAGACCTCGGCACATACGGAACAATTATTGTTGACGCAACAAGCGGCAAGTTCCATAATGCCAGAGGCGACCAGTGGGCTCAGGTTAATGACGGAACTATTATTTACGTTCCCGCAGCAGTGGGCAGTGTAATTACATTTACGTCATACAATGCAGGCACAGCTACAACAGGCGCAGGAAACACAATTGCAGGTGCTTCACAAAGCGCCAGTGAAGAATACACTGTTATTTCAGGCGACCTTACGGAAATTGACAGCGTAAACTACGTTGCTCTTACATTCTCAGGCGTAAGCTATTTAAGTGCTATCACAGAGGATAACACAGGCGTAGTAGAGGACGCAGAGCCCATAGGCGAAGCCGAAAACTTTACACTTTGGCTTGATGATTTGGCAAACGGAGCTTCGACTATCGAACAGCAGACTATTTCGTATAAGGACAGCACACTTTCACTTGTAGGTAATTCAAGCGAATCTTATGAAGACGGTCTTGACAGATACGTGGTTAAGTGGTCAAATCTTGAAAGAGGCGGCAGAACAGGCGTTGGCGCTTGGAAAGCCGGAAACAGAAATGCAAACCTTGCTAACGAAATACCTGAAATTCCCGCATTCGGCAGCGGTACTGCAATAGTATTTACTCCTGCGGCAACAGGTACATTTAACACATATTTCTACTCAACATCATTCCTTCGTGTATGGGATTTTGACAGTGACGGAACAAGCAACGGTTATGCAGATTCCGACACAGCGGCAGAAAACTATGCTTTCACGGCAGTTGCAGGTCATACATATGTTCTTTCCACAACAGGCAAGACAAATAACTGCGGCTTCTGCGGCTTCGAATATATCATTGACGAGGACGCAACTGTTCCCTTAGCTTGGACAGAAGAAACAGCAGGAGCTTATGACAATGTAAAGGTTACATTTACAGACGCAGCTTTAGGCACAACGGCAGCTACAGTTGCTTTCGGTGCAACAAGTGTTAAGCTTCTTAACGGACATACTTACACACTTTCAACAGACGACGGCGGTGCAGCAGCTCTTGTAGGCGGCGCAGAAAGCTTTACAGTAGACGGATCGGAAGTTACAATCGATATGACAGACGTTCCTGATGTAAGCTTAAGCGGAAACTTCCTCTATCCCGACGGAAGCGTAGTTGAAGATGCAAGCTTTGTAGAAAGCATTACATTCACAAATATGAATAACGGTACAGTATATACAGCCGAAGTAAACGCTGACGGTACATATACCTGTACACTTAAACCCGGCAACTATAACACAACTGTTTCTGCAGGCACATATGTAACATATGACAGAGCAGAGGCTGTTGCAGGTCAGGATAACACAAATGATGTTTATCTTGAAACTCTCGGAGACAACACATATAATCTTGATGAAGAAATTCAGTCATCAACAACACTTCTTGAATTTGACGGCTTTAAGTGGCATTCATCACAATACGGCGTTGCAGGCGGCGTAGGAGCTGCTATCTATGTTCCCGTAACTGCCAACCAGACTGTAACCGCAAAGGGCTCATATGACGGTGAATTTACTATCATAGGCAACGGCGACGGCGTAGACGCCGTAACAAGCGACGGCGACGGCTCCGCTTTCTCGGCAACATATACAACAGCCGATGACGATACTTTCGTTGTAATAACAGTTACAGCAACAGGCAACTATGCTTCGGGCAGCGGCTCCTGCTATATTAAATCGGTAGCTGTTGAAACAATTCCGGAAGAGGTTGAATTTACATCTGAAATTACAGTAGGCGAAGGCGGAGACTATACTTCACTTAACGACGCTGTTGCAGCTGTAAACGCTATGACAAGACCCGACGGAGAAGAGGGACGTGTTTACATCACTCTTACAAGCGACATTGAAGAACAGGTTGTTATTGACGCAGACTATATCACAATTTTAGGCGACGGTCATACAATCAGCTGGTATTACGGTCAGACCTGTTCATATTACTCAGTAGACTCAAACGGCTATTACAGCGACAGACTTTTCTATGACAAGTATGAAAAGACTGAAGCAAGCGGAAGTCTTTGGGGTGGCGTAGTTATTGTTATGGCGGATATGTTCCGTGCGGAAGATACAACATTCCTTAACACATTTAACTACTACGTAACAGAAAAGGAAGAAGCAGACGGCGCTTATGAAACAACAGGAGACCTCGGCTTAAGAACTGTAGGTACTGATGTTTCAAAACGTGCTTATATCGAAAGAAGCAACGCTTTCTATTTAGGCGACCCCAATAACTCAGTTAAGGATATTTATGTAGAGCTTTATAATTGTAAGGCTCTTTCAACACAGGATACCTTCGGCAGAAACGGTTCTACAGACAACAACATTAAGTTCTATGCTAAGAATTGTGTAATCGGCGGTACAGTTGACTACATCTGCGGCGAATTTACAGCACTCTTTGATGAATGTCAGCTTCAGTGGAAGCACTTTGACGGCGACGCTTCAAACAATTCAAAGATAGGCTATATCACAGCAGCTAAGACCAATCCTTACATTTTCAGAAACTGCGAAGTAACAGTTGACGACGAAACAGTTGACGGCGTTGTGGGCTGCTACGGCAGAACATGGGGCTCAGGCTCAACAGTTTACTTTGTAAACACTGAAACAAACGGACATATTAATACAACAGGCTGGGGCGAAATGAGCTCAGGCGACGGTGCTTCTGCTAACTTCTATGAATACAACAACACAAACAACGGTGAAGTATTCTACACAGCAGCATCATTCGACTCAAGCTATGTAACTGAAATTACTGACGAAGATGTTATAAGCAATCTTACAACAGACGCAATTAAAACAGCTTATTTAGGCGGCTGGTATCCTTATTATTATGACGCTGAAACAGCTGAAGACGACACAACTGAAACAACGACGGAAACCACAACCGAAACCACAACCGAAGACTCAGGCAGCAGCGGCGGCGAAGAAGACGAAACACGTGCCGAAAGCTATGTTTGGAATTTGGGCGAAGGCAACGGCTGTGAGGTTGTTGACCAGCTTCAGGGTGAAGGCGGTACAACAACTCTTTATTCAAGCTTAGGCACATACGGCACTCTTATTGTTGACGCAACAAACGGCAAGTTCAACAATGCAAACAGAGGCGATGAGTGGGCTCAGGTTAATGACGGAACAATTATTTATGTTCCCGCAGCTGCAGGCAGTGTAATTACATTTACAGCTTACTCGGCAGGCACAGCCACCACAACAGGCGGCAGCTCATTCGCAGGCGGCGAAGCTTACACAGTAACCGAAAGCGACCTGACAGAAATTGACGGCGTAACATATGCTGCTCTTACATTCTCAGGCGTTGGCTATGTAAGCGTTATTACAGAAGACAACACAGGCGTTGTTGAACCCGAAGACACAGGCAACGGTGTTCGAGGCGACATTGACCAGAACGGAAAGCTCACTGCAAACGACGCAGCTTGTCTGCTTCTCTATGTTCAGGGCGACTATCAGCAGAACGAAGAGTGGAACGTTTCCAAGTATATTGCCGATGTTGCTATCGAAGGCGACACAGAAATCACAGCAGCAGACGCAGCTCTTATTCTCGCTAAGGTTCTTAATCCCACAGTTGAATTTAAGGCTGTTGAAGGCGAAGACAGCGGCGACAGCGGCGATGATGAAGGCGGCGACGAAGAAGAAATAGTAGGCTCAAGCTTCACATGGTGGTTTGACGAGGTTAATAACGGCGGTTCTGTAGCAGTAGGCGACTATAACGCAGGCGCAGACGAAGACGGAAATTATGCGGCTCTTATTACACTTATTCCCTGTCTTTCAAGCGAAAGCTATACATCATGGGCTAAGAGCACATCATATTCATATGAATATACCGACGGCGTAACACACTACGGCTATAAGCTGGGTACAAGACCGAGCAGCTGGTCTACACTTCCCACAACAGGAAACGCAGTTGTTTATACAGCTAATTCCTCAGGTATGCTGACAGTTTACGCTTATATTCCCGCAAGCAAAAACCTTACACTTTGCGACTACGGCGTTGGCGGAACATCAGGCGGAACAGAGCTTGTTACAAGCGGTTCTCCCGACACAGCTCAGAATATGAGCTTTACAGTATCTGTTGAAGCAGGTCACGTATATGCTTTCGGACCTTCCGGAACAAACGGCGTTTATATCTATGGTATTAAATATCTTATTAATGAACCTGTTGAAACAGCTTTAAGCTTTACAAAGTCTAATGCCGACGAATTTGTAGTTGACACAGACACAGTAAGCATTTACTTTACAGATGTTGACTCAGCAGAGGTTATTACAGCGGCAACTACAGACACAGCTGTAACTCTTAACAAGGGTCATACATATACGGTTTCCACAAGCGACGGCGGCGTTGACGCAGCTTTCTCTACAGGAGACGAAACAATTACAAGCGATGGAAGCGCATTAAGCATTATTCTTACACAGCTTCCCGAAGAAACACTTACAGGTGAAATTACAGGCTCAGCTACAGACGCAAGCGTAGTAACCTCAATTTCATTTACAAAGATGGACGATACTTCAATTGTTTATACATTTGATGCATCGGCTGTTGACGCAGCAGCAGGCACATACAGCGTTTCACTTTATCCCGGCGAATACAACACTTCTGTTGTAACCTCTGACGGAAGCTTCACAAACGACAGAGTTTCCGTAGTTGCCGGCGAAACAAACGAAAACGAGATTTATCTCGAATATGAAGAAAAAGAGCTTGATCCCATTGCCTTTGACAGCGAAATCAGCGTAGGCGAGGGCGGAGATTATGCAACATTCAAAGAAGCTCTTGCAACAATCGGCGTTATGTCAGACAGACCCGAAGGCGAAGACGGACGTGTAACTATAAACCTTCTTTCAGACATCCAGGAACAGGTTTATATGAACCAAAATTACGTTACTCTTAAGGGCAACGGTCACGAAGTAAACTGGTATTACGGCGATACAGGCGGAACAACCTTCTATTATTCAATTGATCCTGCTACAGGTCTTTACAGTGAAAGCCTTTTCAGAGACAAATATTCATATACACAGCCCGCAGGCAGCTTCTGGGGCGGCGTTATGATTGTTGTGGGCGACTATTTCAAGGCTGAAAACGCAGTATTTAAGAACACCTATAACTACTATGTTCCCGAAAAGGAAATGGAAGACTTGGCAGGCGGCGACAAGGGGCTTAAGAGACTTGCCGGCGATGACGTAAGAACCGCAAGTATGAGAGAAAGAGGAACTGCTTTGGCTATGAGCGGCAACTACTCAGAATATTATCAGTGCGAGGTTTATTCTTCACAGGATGCTCTCGGCTGGAACGGCTCACTTTCAAACTACACATACTTCCGGGATTGTGTAATCGGCGGAAATACTGACTATATCTGCGGTGCAGGTACTCTTGTATTCGATAACTGCGAACTTCAGTGGTTTACAGAAGACGGAATGAACGGATTAGGCTATATTACTGCTCCCCGTTCAATGCCTTATATCTTCAGAAACTGCGAGATTACAGAGGACGGCTATAAGACACCTTCTAAGAACTACGGTACATACGGCAGACCCTGGGGCGGCACATCCGCTACATGCTATTTTGTACAGTGTGAGACAAACGGTCTTATAAGCTCTGACGGCTGGTCAAGTATGGGCAGCACATCACCCTCAGATGCTCAGTTCTATGAATATAAGAACACAAAGAACGGTGCTGCTTTCGAGACAACAATAGGCAAACAGGTTACAGACGCTCAGACAATCAACGACTTAACAACCGATGACATCATTTCTGTATACCTTAACAACTGGACACCTACATATTATGTATCAGTAGGCGAAGGCGAAGGCACAGTTGAAACAACTACAGAAGGACCTACAGAAGCAACTACAACTTATGAGTGCGACTTAAGCTACGGCGATGACTTTACAGGCTTCCTTAAGAGCGGCTCAACAAGTACAGACGTTAATCTTGCTTACAGCGATGCAAGCGGAGTAAGCGGAAATACTTCAACTATGATTCAGGTTGTAGGAAAGGCTGTTGCTCTTCCTCTTGAAGCACCTGTTGCATCAGGCAAGGTAACAGTTACAGCGGATTTCTTAAGAACAGGCACAGACACTTCAAAGGGCAGAACCTTCAGAATTTATTTTGAAAATGAAGCCTGTGAAGCGTCGAGCAGTGACTCTTCAACATCTGTTACAGATTATGATAGTGTAAAGAAAACCATAGTTTATCACCTTATGGACGTAGCAAGCACTGTTTATGTAAATGCTTCCGACGTATCGGCAAGCTCAGCAGCAGGCACATCTTTAGGTGCAACACTTGAAGATGACGTTTGGTACAGAATTGAAATCACAGCAGACCTTGACAAAGGCACTTCAACAACCGCAATTTATAAGCACGGTTCTGACGGAACTTATACTACAGACGATACACAGCTTGTTTTAGTAGGCTCTGAAACGAGTGCAGACCTTCTTGTTCCAGAAAACAACGGCGGCTCATTCATTCAGCAGATAAGATTTGTTAAAACAGCAAGTGCTACAAGCTATTGGGATAACATCACAGTTAAAACAGAAGCTTCGGCAGAATAATTTGCAGAACTCAGTCTTATAATTAATTTTTAAGCAATATAAAAGAGATCGCTTCGGCGGTCTCTTTTTTCTGTGTTCTTTTGCTGACAGGGTTAGCTTATACAAGCTTAAAATATAAATCAATATGAAAAAATGAAAAGCGCCTGTGAAAGTAGGGCAGCTTCCACAGGCGCTTTAATATTTAAAGCTTATTGTAAATTCTGAAAACAAAGAGGTAAAGACCGTCGAAAAACAGCTTTTTAGCCTGCTTCTTTGCTTTCTTTTTTGCGGCGGTTTTTAAACGGTCTAACATTCTCATTTCTCCGAAATATAATTATGACAGTGTTTGAACTCCGCCTATTTTAAGACCCATACTCTTAGTAACAACAGCTGTTTTGGTATCATCTACCCAGTCAACATCTGCGCCGATAGCTTCAGCCACTGTTCTTAAGGGCAGCATAAAATGTCCGTCATAAATTTGCCGAGGAACGGCAGGGGTTATTGCTTCTTCGTTAACATAAATTACGCTGTCGCCGCTTGTCATAGAAACGGTATATCTGCTGTTTTCAAGCACAGCTGTTTTAGTTTCGGCGTCATAGCTTACTTCAAAGCCAAGTTCCTCGAAAACTCCTCTTACGGGAACCAGGGTTGTGCTGTCTACAATAATTCCCTTTGTTTCAATAAGGTTATCGTTTACAACAACATTAACCTCTGTTGTGTCTGCAAAAGCGGCAGTTGAAAGAGTTAAAGCCGCAGCTGCAAAAACTGCTAAAAATCTTTTCATTGTTAAAACTTCCTTTCTTTAAAAAATTAAAATTTATTGTTAGTGAACCGGATCTCCGGCATATTCCGAATCATCTGAAACAGGTGGTGTTTCGGCAGGGGCAGGCTCTGCAGAAGCTTCGCCCCCTCCCGAGTCTCCGCCGCTGTCAAGCTCTCCGAATTCATTTTCATAAGCGTTTTGAATTTCTTCATCCGTCGGGTTAAACTCGGCTCCGTCGGCTACGGAAGGATTGCTCTCATCGCCGCCTTCATCCTCTTCGCCTTCCTCATCTTCATCGGAGTCAGAGGCTGTAGATGCATACTGGCTGTAGTCATATCCGGAGCTTCTGTATTTTTCGTCAAGGTAAAGACTTGCGGAGTGACCCTTACAATATTCTGTAGGCTCGGTGCCCTTTACAAAATATTCATAATGTCCGGAACAGCCGCTGTTAGGCAGCATTCCGCTGTATGAGCATACATAGGCTTGAGTTACATCCGAAGGCATATCAAATTCCTTATATTCAAGGCTTTGATGAACCTTCTCCATACAGGTTCTCCAAACAACCATATGGGCGCTTTGGCTTAAACTCTCCATATTCTTTACAGTATCGTCATAGTCGTCATATCCCAGCCAAATTCCCGCTGCATAATAAGGGGTAATACCTACGAAGGTTAAGTCCTTTGAATTTTGGGTTGTACCGGTCTTTCCGGAAAGGGGCATGCTTATGTTTCTGAAAGCCGCCTGAGTACCTGTACCCTTTGTTATAACGTCCTTCATCATATCTATAAGGACATATGCCGCGCCGCTTGAAAGAACCTCTCTTTCCTCGAAATCCTCTTCATAGTCAAGAAGCGTGTTTCCGTTATGGTCAAGAACCTTTGTGTAGAGTGTGGACTTTTTATAAACCCCTCCGTTGCCTATTGTGCCGTAGGCTGCCGTTACTTCAAGCTGTGTAACACCGTTGGTAATTCCGCCTAAAGCAGTGGAAAGATGGTTGTCGTTTTCCAAAGTGGTAAAGCCGAAGTTAAGAAGATAGTCATAGCAGGTGTCAACACCTACCATATCCATTGCCTTAACAGCTACGATATTCATTGAATTTTGAATACCTATTCTGGGGTTTACCATGCCTCTGTAGCTTTCTCCCCACCAGTTTGAGGGCGAATATCCGTCGGAGGTGGTAAAAGGCGAGTCCTCTATAGGGCTTGCGGCAGTAAGTATGCCTGTGTCTATGCCCGGTGCATATGCAGCCAAAATTTTAAATACTGAGCCGGGCTGTCTTGCTGAGTTTGTGGCTCTGTTAAAGCCTCTGCTGACGGTTTTTTCTCCTCTGCCGCCTATTAGAGCCTTAACGTAGCCTGTGTGATAGTCCTCAATAACCATAGCCGACTGAGGTTCTACAGTATAGGTGCACTTGTCGGCAATTATGCTTTCCGTTGCGGAAAGTCCGCTTTCGACCTCGGCTCTTTTGCTTGCCGCATATTCATCTGCGGCGTCTCTGCTTTTTACATATTTGTTATATTCAGAATGCTCCTGCTTGCCTGTTTCGCTGTCTTCAACAGAAACCGTATAGGTTACTCTCAAAGTATATGTTGCATTGGGAAATAGCGAATCGTCTGAAAAGGTCTCGTCCAAAATTGACTGTATGTTTTGGTCGAGGGTTGAATAAATCTGCAGACCGCCGTTATAAATAATTGTGTTTGCCTGAGCTTCGCTTATTTTATATTTTTCCTGCAGATCCTCTGAAATCTGGTCAAAAAGCCCGTCAATGAAATATGTGTGAATAACCGCTCCCGAATCGTCGTCGCCGCCGGTGGAGGATGAAACAGATGAATAAACGTCCTCAACTATGGCTGCGTCATATTCCTCTTGGGTTATCATACCCTGTTCAAGCATTTTCTTCAGAATTTCTGACTGTCTTACTTTATTCTCTTCCGGGTTGTTTCTGGGGCTGTATTTAACGGGGTTGTTTGTAATCGCCGCTATTACTGCGCTTTCAGCCAGGTCAAGCTCGGAAACGTCCTTGTTGTAATAGCCCTGCGCCACAACTTGAACGCCGTTATAGCCATGGTTCAGATAAATGGTGTTGAGATAAAGCTCCAAAATATATTCCTTAGCTGCCTGCTTTGAGCCAAGCTCCTCAGCAAGCATAGACTCATATTTTATGGCAAGATACTGCTCTTGAATTTTGGACTCTATGTCATTGCTTGTCTTTTTGGTGACGTTGTTTTTAATAAGCTGCTGGGTAATTGTAGAAGCACCTTCGATTCTGCCTCCCGACAGCATTGTGTAAGCCGCTCTCATAATACCCCTAAGGTCAATGCCGTTGTGGCTGTAAAATCTTTCATCTTCAACTGCGATGAAAGCATTCTGCAGGTCAACGGGAATTTGGTCAAGACTTACATAAATTCTGTTTTCCTCCCCGTGGAACTCATCAATCTGGTCGCCGTTCATATCATAAACAAAGGAGGTGTATGAATCCGGCTCGATTGAAACAAGCTCCAGCGCCGGAGCATTTCTTATTATTCCTATATAAACTCCGAGCCCTGCTCCGACACAGGCAAAAACCGCACTGAAAAATGCTATAATGATAATTCTCACAATCCACTTAAAGCCCCAAAACAGTCTGCCGGCAAGAGACATTTCCGAAAGCTTTTTCCTGCCCTTTGTTTTCTTCGGGGCAGGCTTTTTTGTCGCATTTTGACTGACAGCTTTTTTTGGGGGCTGCTCCTTTCTTTTAGATTCAGACTGATGATCAGAAGGATGTTTAACCGCTGCGGGCGCCGAAGGGCTTTTTTTGGCTTCAGCCGGGCTTCGGCGGTGTTCCGTCTCTTCATCTCTTGTTTTGAGTCTTGCGACAGGCATACCCTCGTCAAGATTTTTTCTTCTCGCTTCGTTGGTTTTTTTAGGTATTTTTTCGGCTGTATCGCCGTTTTTTATATCCGTTTCAGGTTCCTTTTTCGGGGAAGTCCTGTTTTCGTCAAATAGACTTCTGGTAAGGCTTGAAGCGGAAATATTATAGTCTATTCTGTTGTCAATACCGGTCTTACCCTCAGAGGGGTTATGTATTGATCCCTTGTTGTTTTCACTCATAACTTTACCTCCCTGTTATGCTTTTACCCAAACTGAAGTCATACAATCAGCTGCAGCATAACCGCAGTGTTTCTTTACATAATATTATAACAGATTATATGAAAAATACAATCAATTTTTTTACGAGGGGGCATTTTTTTGGTATTATTTCACAAAAAGCATACACTAAAACCCATAATATTCACATTATTTCTGTTGATTATGCTGTTTTTCGGGCTTAAAAAAATCGATGAAAGGCTTTTTCCCTCTGCGGAGGCTATAGGAACAGCCTATGCGGCGGACTATATTAACAAACAAATAGATCTGACAGCCAAAAAAATTGCAGAGGAAAAGGGAGTTTCATACGCTGATTTTTTCACACTTTCCGAAACAAACGGAGAGGTTTCTCAAATCATTACAAACTCCCTTCTTATAAACGAATTCTGCAGCGAAACCGCCGCAGCTCTTTCTGATGCCCTCTTTAAAACGGAAATCAAAAAAATTCCTCTTTCGCTGGGGCTTTTAACGGGCATAGGCTTTCTTTCAAACATGGGTCCCAAAATTAATTATCGCATTGTCCCTACGGGAATAACAGCCGCCGATTATGAAACATCTTTAACCTCCGCCGGCATAAACCGCATAAACTACCGAATTTTCATAAACATAACCGCAAGCATAAGCATAACAAGCCCCTTAACCCAAAAGCCCTTTAAAATCACCAGAAAATATATGCTTGTGGATACCGTCTTTTCAGGCTCTGTTCCCGATACCTACCTTAATATTGAAGGAACGCATAAAAACTAAATTCTTAATAAATCTTATCAATCACAAACTTATTTGCCATAAGCATCCAGTTTTGAAGGAAGGGGCGCATAATATTCCAATAGCTGACCCCTGCAAGCCCAAACTCGGCTGCCAAATCTGCTTTGGCGTTTATGCTCTCTGCGTCCTCAAACCAGACCTCGTGGCGTATGCCGTTCTTAACATAGTTATAATAGGGGCTTGCGGCGGCAGTGTCAAACATAATTTGAGCATTATTTTCAAAAGCCCTGTCAACAGCCTCCACATTGGAAATAGACTCTGCCCTTGACTCTCCCTTAACATAGGGCAGAAGCCAGTCATAGCCGTAGTTGGGTACGCCCATATAAATTTTCTTCGGGTTTATTTCAGATACGGCATATTCAACCACCTCACGAACCTTATTTAAGGGAGCTACCGCCATCGGAGGCCCGAAGGTGTAACCCCATTCGTAAGTCATAACAAGCTCGGCGTTTGCCGAAGCTCCCAAAGCAGGGTAGTTATGCCCTTCATAAAGCAGACCCTTTTGATTTCGTGAGGTTTTGGGCGCAAGAGCCACCACAATAAAAAAGCCCTCGGCGTTAAGACGTGAACGGAGCTTTTCGATAAGTGCGGCATAGGCTTCTGCGTCCTGAGGATAAATAAACTCAAAATCCATATCAAGACCTATATAGCCCTTTTCCTTCATATTTTCGATTACGTTGTTTATAAAATTATCCTGAATTTCAGGGGAGTTTATAAGCCGGGAGGCAAGCTCGTTTGAAAAGCTGCCGTTTTCTGTCAGTGCGGAAACAAGCATAACCGCCCCTGTTCCGTATTTTTTTGCTTCGGCTATAAGTTTTTCATCGTTGATTTTTAAAAGACTGCCGCTGTTTGTAAATCCGTAGGAGAAAATCGTAAGGTAAGTCAAATAGGGCAGTGTTTGTTTCAAAAGGTCAATGTCAATGTTGGGGTAGGCATAGCCGTTTATTGAAATTGTCTTATTAGGTTTATCCTCAAAGGAAATAACAAGCCTTTGCCCGGGATAAATTAAGTCCGGGTTTTCTATCTGGGGGTTGTTTTGAAGAAGCTGCCACAGGGTTATTTCCCTTTCCTCCGCAATGTTCGCAAGAGTGTCTCCCGGCTTTACATAGTAAACCTCTTTGGGACGCAAAATTATAAGACACTGACCTACGGAAAGCTCATCCGGGTCGGTCAGCTGATTATACAGCGCCAAGCTGTAAGGGGTCGTCTTATATGCCTTTGCGATTTTCGTCAGAGTGTCTCCCTTTTTTACTCTGTAAATTATCATATTATCACCTCATAAACAGGTTATGCGGCGAAAGCCGTCTCTGTGACACAGGGCTTAATTCTCAAAAAGAAAAGGCTCCGCAGACCTTCTTCTTCCGTGTTGAAGATAATCACAACGGAAAAGCCGCCTGCCGAGCCTTATTATTCTTTTTTATATTTATCACAGCCTTTTTCAAGCAGCGTGAAATTACAGTAAAACCTACGGACAATATTTGTCTTTTTTTGATAGTTATAAATTTTATGCACTTTATCTAATATTCCATCTTGAATACTTCTGCAAAAACGATACTCCTTTTCCAAAAGATTTTTATATTTATAATCTTTTAACTCTGAAAAATTAATTTTTGAATACATACCTGCGGGAACGGGAATCATCTTTTTTATATCGAGAACAGCGAGGATGTGTTTTGCCATATTGCCGCCGACGGGCTTGTACACAGCATTTTCCGCCAGCTTATTCTTTTCGGTTATTTCGTAAATTATATAGTGATCAGATGAGGAGTTTTTCCAATTTAGGTGCTTTGGTTTGCACGATGTAAATGGAATAAAATATGTATATGACCCAATTCCTACGATAATTCCCGGAAAAGGTTTTTTCTCATATTTTGCAGAAGCATAGTATACCTCATTGTCAATATTGTCGTGCAAATATTTCAAATAAGCAACATCTACATTATAAATTCCAAATTCATTAAACTTTACTTCCATACTGTCTTTTTATCTCCTAAAAAAGAAGAGGGGAAAACCCCTCTCCCATATCTTTAAAGTTTCGCACTTGGTATATAGGCGGCGAAACGCCCTCTTTAAAGTTTCGCACTTGGTAATATAGGCGGCGAAACGCCCTCTTTAAAGTTTCGCACTTGGTATATAGGCGGCGAAACGCCTTCTTTAAAATTTCTTTTTATGCGGAGACTTATATCTCCGGAGGTATCGGCTGCCCGATTTCCCTCACTTATATTATAACCGAAAACATAAAAAATTGCAATAAATTTTTGTGAAAAAGTTATATAAACATTCTATGAACAACCATTATTTTCCCATAACTCCGCAGTCAGCTTCCCTTATTTTTTTAATTTTTTATTTTAAAGAAACATTCAGTATAAGCTCCGAGGGCAGAACTATAAAAAGTGTTTGGGTTTGACTGTATCTTCCCAAAGCGTCGGTTGCCTTATATGTAACGGTATAAACCCCTGCCTTTGAGGGGTCGGCTTCAGTTTCTACTGTAAAATCTATTTCGTTATTTGCGGTGTCATAGGCGTTTACACCGTAACAAAGATATTCTATAAGCTCTTCCCTTGTTATACTGTCGGTTTGATAGATTGAACGGACGTTTTTTTGACTTTTTACTCTGGTGCCTAAGCTGTTGTAGGGGTTGTTTTCGTTAGGGTCGGCAGGGTCCCAGGTAGGGTAGGGGGCATTTGCCCCTAACTTTATGGCTTCGGGCTTGCCCAAAGGGTCGTCGGCTTCCGTTCCGTCGAAAATGGTTACGGTTGTGCCTATGGGGCAGTTGTCATAAATCCATTTTGCGTCAGAAACGTTTAAGCGTATGCAGCCCATAGAATCAGCAGTGCCGAGGCAGTTATAATTGGCGGTGTTAAGGTCGTTTTCGTTTTGTGAAAAATAAGGCACGGAATGAAAAAGAATATGTCCGTTTATTCTTGTGCAGTACTGACCGTATTCGTTGCCGAATAAAGCGTGCCACCGAAGCTTTTGGCTTGTGGAGTATGTGCCTGTAGGGGTTGGGCTTTCGGCTTTGCCCACTGAGCAGACCATAGCCTTAACGGCGGTTCCGCTGCTGTCATAGGCTGTTACGCAGTTTGTAACCCTGTTGACCTTGAGGGTATATTCACCCTCGGCGAATGCATATATTAAGTTTGTGTTTATAAAAAGTATTGCCGCAAGCAGCCAAAATATGATTTTTTTCATAATTCCCCTGAACCTCCGTTTTTATTACAATTATTATAACACAACTATTGACTGTCCGCAATTAAAAAGTATGAAAAAACATAGAAAAACCGCCGAATAACAGCGGTTCTTTCAATAATTATATCTATTTCCCTGTTTAGTGTTTCTTTTTACAAACTCTTTGTTTATGGTGTTGAGAACAAGCTTTTTGTTTTTGCTGTAAAGAGGCGCAATAAGATCCTGTCCTCTGCCGTCTCCTGTTATTCTGTGAACAACAATATTTTCGGGAAGGATTTCCACACAGGAAACCACCAAATCGGCGTATTCCTCAAAAGTTGGCAGAGGAAAAGGCTTTTCTTCATAAATTTTTCCCAAGGCTGTGTTTTTCAAAACGTGAAGAAGCTGAAGCTTTATTCCCTTAACGCCGCAATCCACTGCAAAGCGGACGGAAGCAAGCATATCCTCTTTTGTTTCTCCCGGCAAGCCAAGAATAATGTGGGCGATTACGTCAATGCCTTCAAGGTTTTTTACCGCCGATTTAAAGCAGTCGTTGTCAAAACAGCGGTTTATGAATTTTCCCGTCTTTTCGTTAGAGGTTTGAAGCCCCAGTTCAACACAGGTGTAAAGCTTTTCATTTAATTCCTTTATTAAATCTATTTTGTCACTTTCGAGGCAGTCCGGTCTTGTGGCGATTGACAAAGCCTTTACATTGGGCAGAGAAGCCGCTTCGTAAAAGCTTGCTCTCAGAAAGGAAGTAGGGGCGTAGGTGTTTGTGAAAGCCTGAAAATAAGGCATATATGCGCCGCTTTTCCATTTTTTATCCATTACCGCCTTTATTTGATAAAACTGCTCCGTTACAGATAAACCGGGGCTTCCGGCAAAGTCCCCCGAGCCGTTGGCGGAGCAGAATATACAGCCGCCTCTGCCCTTTGTTCCGTCTCTGTTGGGACAGGTCAGCCCCAAATTTAATGGTATTTTTATAATTCTCTCTCCGAATTTTTGTTTGTAAAATTCCCCGGCGGAGAGGTAAGGCTTTTCGCTCATAATTACTGTATCTCCTCAAAAACCGTTTAAAGTCCCAAAGCGGCGCCCAAAACAGCCCCTATAACGATTATAAGAACGGGGTGAAGCTTTTTCTTCTTATTTAAAAGAAGCTTTCCCACCAAAAGTACGGCGAAAACAACGAAATGCAGAGGGAGAATATAGGGGGCTTCTTCCGTCAAAAACGAGGTTTGATATACCTGAAGAACGGCAAGAGTTATTAATGCCCCTACGGCAGGGTGAAGAGCATAGAACACGCCGTTTACATATTTGTTGTCCTTAAACTTTTCCAAAAACTTATAGATAATTATTATTATGACAATTCCGGGAACAGCAAGGGCAAGAGTAGCCACAATACCCCCTAAAATTCCTCCGGCGTGAAAGCCTGCGTAGGTCGCCATATTTACGCCCATAGGACCCGGGGTAGATTCGGAAACCGCCAGCATATCCGCCAGCGACTGAGCCGAAAACCAGCCGTAGTCCTTGCTTGCAAGGTCATACAGGAAGGGCAGAGTTGCAAGCCCTCCTCCAACGGAGAAAAGACCTATTTTGAAAAATTCATATATTAAAAGAAGATAAACCGTCATTTCTTTTCACCTTCCTTTTTGTCAATAAGCTTAATGCGTGCAACTCCCACGACGATGCCGATTAAAACCACATAAACAGGCGAGGGGTCGAAAATTAAGCAGAAAGCGAGAATTACGCCGTAGAAAATAACGCCGAAAATGTCTTTAATTCCGCTTTTGAGAATACCTATAAGGGCTTCTGTTACAAGAACCGCAACTCCCACTCTTATGCCTGCGAAAATATGTCCCACTATAGGATATTCCATAATCTGCGACAAAACCGCAGCAATAATCAAAATTATAATAAGTGAGGGGCTTATCATTCCCAAAGTCGCCACAACGCCGCCTACGGCGCCTTTCCGCTTTGTGCCTATAAATGTGGCTGTGTTTATGGCGATTATGCCCGGGGTACACTGACCTATGGCGAAATAGTTCAAAATTTCGTCGGTAGTTGCCCACTTTTTATCCTCAACGATTTCCTTCGTCAGCATAGGCAGCATAGCCATTCCTCCGCCGAAGGTAAACAGCCCCACCCTGAAAAAGGTCATATAAAGGTCTAAAAATTCTTTCATAATTTCAAATTCCTTTCGTAGATTGTTTTTATCTTTTCGGCAACACTGCCCTCTGTGTTTCTGCCGATTACTTCGGAGCAGAAGGCTTTCACCCCGTCTACGGCGTTTTCCACAGCGAAGCTTTTATCTGCCGCAGCAAGCATAGGCAGGTCGTTTGTGTTGTCACCGAAGGCATAAACCAAATCCGCCTTTGCATATTCTTTAAGGAGCTTAAGCCCTGTTTCCTTTGAAGTCTTTTTGTGACAAATTTCCAAATAATAATAGCCAGGGTTATATACGTCTCTGTAGAAGTTAAGGTTTACGCTTTCCGAAAAGGGTGAAGCAGCCGCATCTTCAAAAACAGCCCTTGCCTTTTCTTCCTTTTCCAAAATGGTGAAATATACTGCGTCACCTAATTCCGGGCTGTAGGGGGCATTTACATAGGTTTTAAGCCTTAAATTTTTTCGTTCCCTGTGAAAATCCTCAGCCGCTTCATTGTCAAGGCTTTCGAAGCTTACGTAAAGATGATTGTTTTTAATCATATGAATAAAGGGGTTTATGCGATGCTTTTTACAAAGGGCAATAAGCCCGTAAACAGAAGCCTCCTCCATTTTATGATAGTGTATATATTTTTCGGCTTTTGTGTCATAAATCGCCGCACCGTTCATAGCGCAGACAGGCAGCCTTAAATCAAGGTTTTTCAAAATCCCCTCCATTGTGGCAGGAGTTCTTGCAGTGGAGATTGAGAACTTCACTCCCTTTTCAATAAGGCTGTTCAAAATTTTCTCCGACTTTTGCGGAATTTTCTTGTCTGTAGACAAAAGAGTGCCGTCCAGATCCGTTAAAAACAGAATATTTTCCATAAAAACTTTTCCTTTTTTGTTTAAAATTCCCCCAAGCCCTTGATAAATTAAGTTATTTATGTTATTATGATAAGACAAAAACACCAAATTGTAAAGCATATTTTTTTATAAGGAGACTACAATATGAAGAAACGGGCATTACTCAGCTTATCTGACAAAACGGGAATTGTAGAGTTTGCAAAGGCTCTCATTGAACAGGGGCTTGAAATCGTGTCTACAGGGGGCACATACAAGGCTCTTAAGGAAAACGGTGTAGAGGTAACAGAGGTTCAAAACGTAACGGGCTTCCCCGAGTGCCTTGACGGCAGAGTTAAAACACTCCACCCCAAAATCCATGCCGGCATTTTGGCTATGAGAGACAACGAAAGCCATATGCAGCAGGTTGAAGAATTAGGCGTAACCCTTATTGACGTTGTGGCTGTAAACCTTTACCCCTTTAAGCAGACAATTTTAAAGGAAGGGGTTGAGCTTGCCGAGGCTATCGAAAACATCGACATAGGCGGCCCTTCAATGATAAGAGCAGCGGCTAAAAACTATAAGGACGTAGCCGTTGTTGTTGACCCGGCTGACTACGGAAAAATCATTGAGGAATATAAGGCTAACGGCGGTGTAAGTGCCGAAACAAAGTTTTATCTTGCTGCAAAGGTATTTAACCATACAGCCCACTATGACGCACTTATTGCAAACTACCTTAAGGACAAAGCAGGTCTGCCCAAATACCCTGAAACAATTACAATGACCTACGAAAAGGTTCAGGATATGCGTTACGGCGAAAATCCTCACCAGGCAGCAGCATTTTATAAGGAAGTAGGGGATATAAAGGGTGCTCTTACAGACATAAAGCAGCTTCACGGAAAGGAGCTTTCCTTCAATAATATAAACGATACTCACGGAGCACTGGAGCTTCTTAAGGAATATGACGAGCCTACGGTTGTTGCCTGCAAGCACTCCAACCCCTGCGGCGTAGCCAGCGGCAGCGACATTTACGAGGCATACTGCAAGGCTTACGCCACAGACCCTGTTTCAATTTTCGGCGGAATAGTTGTAGCAAACAGAGAAATCGACAAGAAGACAGCGGAGGAAATCAGCAAAATTTTCCTTGAAATCGTTCTTGCTCCGAGCTTCTCGGACGAAGCTTTTGAAATTCTTTCCAGAAAGAAGAACATTCGTCTCCTTGAGCTTAAAAATATGGATAAAAAGCAGCCCGAGGGAGCTTATGACGTTAAGAAGGTTTCCGGCGGCTTGTTAATTCAGGACTGCGACACAAAGCTTTTGGACGGCGACCTTCAGGTTGTTACGGACAGAAAGCCCACAGATAAGGAAATGGAAGACCTTCTCTTTACATGGAAGATTGTTAAATATGTTAAGTCAAACGGAATTGCCATAGGCAAGGACAAGAGCTCCGTAGGTATGGGACCCGGTCAGGTAAACAGAATTTGGGCTTGCGAACAGGCTATTGACCACGGTCAGAAGAACATCAACCCCGACATTACAAAGGGCGCAGTTCTGGCTTCAGACGCTTTCTTCCCCTTCGGCGACTGTGTTGAGGCAGCGGCTAAGGCGGGAATTACCGCAATTATTCAGCCCGGCGGATCCATAAGAGATCAGGAAAGTATCGACGCCTGCAATAAATACGGAATTGCTATGGTGTTTACGGGAATGAGACATTTCAGACACTGAGGGAGTGTAATCAGTCTAAAGATTTGTTCATTTTTACCAGTAAATTAAAAAAATAATATTTTTTAATGTTCTTATTGACTATTTTTTAAAAAAATGGTATTATATTATTACAAATATATTACAAAGGGACTTTTGTGCTCTTTGGATGGTTTTATTAATTTAAATAAAAAGGAGGAAGAAATGTGAAAAAACAAACACAGAGACTTTTAGCCTTGATTTTGGCTATGGTTATGGCAGTTTCCATGCTTGTTTATGTAAGCGCCACCGACGGCGAAGCAGTTGTGGAGGAAACAGCTATTGAACTTGCAGATGAAGCTACATCAGATTCAGCTGTTGAGGGGGATACTTCCGAAGCGGAAAGTGTTACCGTGAGCCTGACCGGCACGTATTCATCAGGTGATGTAATTTCAGACACAGACGCAGCTACAATTACAGCTCTTACTGCTTTGTCAGGCGGCAAGGGCAGCGTAAGCAACGTTTATTACATTAACCCCGATACAGAAAAAACATACGGTTCTACAAGACCTTATCTTCAAATCACTCCGAAGGTGAACGGAAATGTGACAGTTAATGTTTCTATCGCTGCAGGCAAGAGCATTTGCATTATTGAGCCCACAGGTGTTATGGGTACTGCTGTAGTCAGCGACGTAGAGGGTACTTATGAAATAGCTAACCTCGTAAACTCTGTTGACGGTCTTGCGTCCGGAATTTCAGGTTTCCTTGAAGCAGGCAAGACATATCTTATCTGCCCCGTAGGTACAAACCCAACTTTCTCAAGCATTGAGTTTGCACCCGGCGACACAGCTGTTGAAACTACAACAGAAACCACAACCGAAGCTCAGGTTGACGACGACCTTGTTGACATCAGAGACCTTACAAGAACAGCTCCTTCAAGCACATCTGACGGAGAGAGCCACACAGTTTGGGTTTTAGGCGACTCAACAGCCTGCTATTACGGCAATGACACAGGCAACTATCAGGTTGTAAGAAACGGCTACGGTATGGGTCTCGGCGCAGGCAGCCAGTATGAAGGCTCTACTTACTCATATGACGTTGCAGGTATTTTCGACAACGAAAACATAACGGTTTACAACCTTGCCATATCCGGTATAAGTTCAAAGAGCTTTACAAGCAATTCAGCTTATACAACTCTTACCTCAAACTGGAAGAGCGGCGACTACGTTCTCATCGGTTTCGGTCACAATGACCAGAAGAGCGACGACTCCACAAGATATACAGACGCTTCTCAGGGAGCAGAGGGCTGGAACGTAGACGGACAGTTTGCTAATTCTCTCTATGAAAACTATATCCTTCCCGCTGTTAAGGCAGGGGTTACACCCGTTATCGTAACATCTATCGTAAGAAGAAGCAGAACATCCGACACAATCAGCGGTTCAAATGTTCATAACTGCTCAACAGGCGATTACAGACAGACAGCTATCGACCTTGCTGAAATGTTCGACCTTCCCTGTATAGATATTACATATAACACACACAGCGAATATATTGCTTTGGGCAAGGGCTCGGCAGACGGTTCAGACGGCTACGGCGCATATCACGCTCAGTATAATGACAAGTATATGACATCAAAGAACTATACAAACAGCGATGGTTCTCTTAATGAAGATTACAGAATTGACAACACCCACCTTAACGCTTACGGCGCAAAGACAGTTGCTTACTTTATTTCTCAGGACATTTTAGGCAATGACATTACTTACGGCGTAAACGTAGAGACACCCAACACAATTGCTTCCCCTGTTCTTACATCTGACGGAACAGCAGACGACACCTATGGTTCACTCAAAGCTTTGTCAACATATCTTGCAAGCGATTTGTCAGACCCCAGAACAGACGGCTCGGCAGATGCTACTACGGAAACAACTACAGAAGGCTTCAAGGTTTATCTTGAAAGCGGCGACACAGGCAGTGTTGAAGTAGGCAGCACATTCGATATGTATCTTAAGGTTAAAAACAACGAGGGCTTAACAGGCTTCAACCTTACATTAACCTATGATACACAGGCAGTTAAGCTTGAAAATATTGAACAGGGCGACTTAAAAGTAATGACAGACGAAGCTATCGCAGCAGCTTTGGCAGCAGGCAAGGAAGGAAGCATAGCACTTGCAGGCTCAGTAGGCACAGCGGCAGCAGCTTCCGAAGAAGGCATTGACTTAGCAGATGACTCCGCTATAACAGAGGACGGAACTCTTCTTAAGCTTACATTCAGCCTTGTTAAATACGGTGAAGGTACATTCGGTCTGACCGGCTCCGTTGAAACAGTAGAGGGTGCAAGCGAGGTTACAGTTTCAGGCACAAGCGTATTCCTTGATTATAATCAGGAAGTCGACGAAGGTCTTGTTCTTACACCTACAGCAAGTGAAGTTGACGCAGACGGATATTTCACAGTTGACTATATTTTAAGCGGAAACGGCGAGGCTTACGGTCTTAACAATGCAACACTTGCTTTCTGCTATGACCCCGAAACAATGATAGCAATCGGTGCAGGAAATGCAAGCGAGGTCGGCGCGGTTGACAGCGAAGGCAAGCTTGTTCAGGCTATTATAGCAGACGATGTTGTTTCATCACAGGCTCTTCTTGTTCCTGCAGCAGGCTATGAAGAATATGACGACGCTTTAGGCGGTCCTGCAGACGGCGTTAAGTCGGCAGCTGAACTGGGTATGATCAGACTCAGCGGCTACTTAAGCGACAATGACGGCGACGGAGTTTTGGACGTAGCTTATAACAACGGTATTCTCTTCTCAGTTAAGATGCAGCTTGTATCTAACCTTCTTGAAGGCATAACAATCGATGACCTTATCTATACATCTGTAGCAGCAAGTGCTGCATTCGGTGTTGGTGAAAGTGAAACATCTGTATTTATTGAAGGCAATGTTCTTTATGAAGGCAGCGAGAACATCGGCAACGGCATCAGAGGCGATATTGACCAGAACGGCATTATTACAGCTAATGACGCAGCATGTCTCCTTATGTACATCAAGACAGGCGAAGCTAATTCCAACTGGAATGTTTCAACATATATTGCAGACGTTGCTATAACAGGCGACACTGAAATCACAGCAGCAGACGCAGCTCTTATTATGGCTAAGGTTCTTAACGGTGCAACAGAGTTTAAGGACGTTGAAGATGAAAGCGGCGATGACAGCGGCGAAACCACAACAGAGGGCGAAACCGAAAGCACAACAGCTGAAGATACAACAACTACAGAAGCTGATGTAACAACTACCGAAGCTCCCACAACCACAACAGAAGCTCCCACAACAACTACAGAGGCTCCTGTTGAGACTACCACATCAGGCAGTGAAACAGTTTTAGCTTCCTACGCAGACAGCTTCTCCGGTATTCTTAAGAGCAGTAATACCAAAACAGATGTAGACCTTGCTTATGCAACAACAAACGGCGTATGCGGCAATACATCTACTATGATAAGAATAGGCGACAAGGCAGTTGTTGCGCAGTTAGATGAAGCGGTTACTTCAGGAAAGGTAACTATTACCGCAGACTTCTGCAAAGAAGATACGGGATCAGCCGGCAGAAACTTCAGAATTTATCTTGAAAATACTGCTTTGGCAGCTTCAAGCGATGATTCCACAGTAACAGCCTTAGACCTTGATGCTGATGAGGCAAAGACCGGCATTATATATCATCTTATGGACGTAAGCAACACTGCTGTTGCAAACGCAGCAAGCATTTCTTCTTCAACACTTACCGACGGCGTAAGCTTAGGTTCGGTTGCAGACGGAAAGTGGTACAGAGTTAAAATAGAGCTTGACCTTGACGCAGGTACTTCATTAACATCTATCTATATGCACGGCACAGACGGTACATATAATACTACCGAATCTGCTATGACATTAGTAGGTCAGGAAACATCTGCAGCAAGTCTCTTGTCTACAACAAACGGTTCAGGCAATGCTTTCCAGCAGCTCAGACTTGTCAGAACAGCTTCAGGCGCTCAGACATATTGGGATAACATCAAGATCACAAAAGGTTAATAATTAAATATTAAGCATTAAAAAAAGAGATCGCTTCGGCGGTCTCTTTTTTACCCCATAAAAAGGCTCCCCTTTTTATGGGGAGCTGCTGAACGAAGTGAAGCTGAGAGGATAAAAGCTTCACAATTTTACAGAGGGGCTTTCTTAATCTTCCCAAACGCTCTGGGGTAAGCCTTTGGGGTTGGGCGAACCTTCCTTATCAAAACAAGGGTTCGGCTGAAATCAGAGGTGGAAATTTTTTGGATTTTCTCAATTTTGCCCCCTAAAACAGCTATTGCTTTCTTTGCGGAATTAATTTCTTCCTCGGGGTTAGGTCCCTTCATTACTATGAAACAGCCCCCCTGTTTAACATAAGGCAGACAAAACTCAGCTAAAATTCTTAAGTCAGCCACTGCCCTTGAAACGGCTATGTCAAAGCTTTCTCTTAAGGCTGTTCTTGCGCCTTCCTCGGCTCTTAAGTGAATGGCGACAGTGTTATCCAAATTTAAGGCTTCGATTACAGCGTTTAAAAAGGAAATTCGCTTATTTAAGCTGTCTAAAAGAGTGAGATTGATAGATGGCTCCGCAATTTTCAAAGGAACTCCGGGGAAGCCGGCTCCCGTACCTACGTCTATGACCTTTTTGTTTTTGAAGTCGGTTAAAGACAGAGGAGTTAAGCTGTCGGAAAAGTGCTTGAGGGCTATTTCCTTCTCCTCTGTTATGGCTGTCAGGTTCATTTTTTGGTTGTATTCAAGAAGCAAATCCTTGTAGGTTATGAATTTGTCAACTGCTTCTTCCGATAAATTTAAGCTTTCAAGTATTTCTTTCATATTATTCTCCGTTTTAATGTAAAGCTTGCTGCACATATCTGCCGAAACAGAGGCAAAAATGTTGACATATAAAAATTTTTGATATATAATAATCAGTAAGCAAGAGGGAGTTGTCAATTTGCGATTCGGCGGTTATAATAGTGCCCTGTTATCAAAATTGAAAGGAGGCTTAAGCCTATTTCTGATTTTGAGAGGGGGTGCAGTTTTGGGAAATAAAGACATAGTATATTTAACATTATTACTTATCATTCTTTGCCTCATAAAAACAACCGCCTGAGCTCTGGAAAAGTTAAAGGCGGTTATTTAATCGTTTATTTCTAACAGGGCATAACCGCTGATGCGATTACTCCTTCTTGTATTTTAATAATAACACAAATTCAAAAGAATGTCAACAGCCGGAAATGCCTTTTTATAAACAGGTTTATTACAATAAAGATTTTTCGGCTATGCAAGCTTGCCTATCTGATTGCCCATTGAGAATACTTTTACAGTAATAATAACCCATAATCGGAACAATGTCAACATTTTGACTTTGCAATAAGAGCCTATGTTTATTTAAAAGACGGCTGAACCGTAATATTTTTCATTGTAAAAAAATGTATAAGTTTTTTCGGGTGTGGACAAATGGCTCAGATTATGGTATAATATAGCTATGAGAAAAACA
>JAJPZT010000036.1 GCA_021204175.1 Clostridiales bacterium
AAATAAACTTATGTATTTCAATTTTCATTGAGTTCGGAGGCAGTTTAAAAATGGAAAGCTATAAAAATATAACAGACAGCATAATTTCAGAGGTTAAAAAAGCCGTTTCGGGCAAGGACGAAGCCCTTAAAAAAATTTTAACAGCCATTGTAGCCGGAGGAAATATTCTTTTGGACGATATTCCCGGCGTAGGCAAAACCACAATTGCCTTAGCCTTTTCGAAAGCTTTGGGGCTTGACGTAAACAGAATTTATTTAACTCCCGACGTTCTGCCTACGGATATAACCGGCTTTACGGTGTATAACAAACAGACCGACAGCTTTGAATATAAAGAGGGTGTTGTAATGTGCAACCTGCTTCTTGCAGACGAAATTAACAGAACCTCGTCAAAAACCCAGTCGGCGCTTTTGCAGGCTATGGAGGAAAAGCGTGTTTCCGTTGACGGAAAAACCTATGTCATTCCTACGCCTTTCACTGTTTTTGCAACCCAAAACCCCATAGGCTCAATAGGCACGTCAAAGCTGCCGGAGTCTCAGCTTGACCGTTTTCTCATCCGCCTGTCAATAGGTTATCCCCATAAGTCAGACGAAATAGCTATTCTTAAAGGCAGGCGGGGCAATAACCCTCTTGACGACGTAAAACGTGTTATAGACAAGAGTGTTCTCTGCGAAATTCAGGCTGCCGCAAAAGAAGTTTTTGTTGACGACAAGATTTATGAAAAAATAGTTGACCTTTCGGATAAAACCAGAAAAAGCCCAAAGCTTTTAACAGGCATAAGCCCCAGAGGCTCTCTTTCCGTTCTGCATATGTCAATGGCGGCGGCTCTCTGCGACGGCAGAGACTACACTGCGCCAAAGGATATAAAAGCGGTTTTTAAAGACACCTGTTCTCACAGGGTAACCTTGAGCCCTCAGGGCTTAGCCGAGGGAGCAACCGCCGAGGGAGTTTTGGAAGAAATTTTGAAAAGCGAGAGATTATAAATGATAAAAACAAAGCTTATTTATATTGCGGCTCTTATTTTCAGCGCAGCTCTTATAATTATGTCAGATAAGTACCCTTTTATAGTTCTTCTTGCGCTTCTTATTTCAATACCTCCCCTGTGTATAGCTCAGCTTTTGCTGACAGCCCCTTTCTTAAGCATAAAGGGCAGTATTAAAGACACAATAGTTGAGGACAAAGCCGAAAACCGTCTTTTTTTGGAAATAAGAAGCCTTATGCCTGTTTTTTCCGGTACGGTTTATTTAACTATGACAAATCTTTTGACAGACGAAACCCGAAGGGAAAAGGTTGATTTTTCAGCCATGCCGATTATTAAAAATAAAATTGTTTTAAAGCCCTGTCCCAACCACTGCGGAACAGTTGAAATTGTTGTTAAAAAGCTTGTTGTAAGAGACTTTGCTTCACTTTTTAAATTTACGAAAAGAACAAATATAAACTTTAAGCAGTACATACTGCCGGATTTTATTGAGCCTCATCTCGGCTCATATCTTTCGAAAACAAACATAAACCTTGAAGAGGATTTGTTTTCGGAAGAAAAAAGCGGAGACGACCCAAGCGAAATTTTCGGCATAAGAGAATATCGCGAGGGAGACCGCTTAAGACAAATTCACCACAAGCTTTCAGCAAAAAGAGACAAGCTTATTTCAAAGGAATACAGCCTGCCTATAGATAAGGAAATAACTCTGCTTTGCGCCCCCTATTTCGACACCGTTAAAAACACAAACACTGAAATTTTTTATGACAGGGTATACAGTGTCAGCAGAGAGCTTATAAAAAACAATATCAAGCACACAATAGTTTTTAAATCATTTTCGGGCAGCTCTGCCTTCAGGGTTGAAAACGAAGCCGATGTAAAAGATATGGCGTGTGTGCTTATAACCCAAAAGCCTTCGGAGGCTCCGGCGGAAGCCGTAGGCGAAAACACAATTTATATTGACGGAAGAGTATAGCTATGTTTAAAAAACAACATTTTGAAATTATAGATAAAAAAAATCATTTAACATTTTTAACCGATGCAGCCGTTTTGGGTTCAGGCATTGTAGGCTTTTTGCTGCTGTTTTTTTCCGTTTTCGATAAAGAATGCAGCGGAGAGCTTTTGGCAAACAGCCTTGCGGCGGCAGGAGTTATTGCCCTGATTACGCTTATTTTAAAGCGGCATTGGGTTATTGCCCTTATTTTAAATTTTATTTGTATCGGCGGAGTTATCTATATAAATTATGATGTTCTTCGAATCGGCTTAATACAAATTATTAATTTTGCCAAAACGCATCAAAGCTTTATTTTGGATACGGATGTATATTCGGTATTTTTAAAAGTTTCCTTTTTTATATTTATTTTGGTTTTGGCTTTTTTTCAAAATCTCCGCTTAAGCTTTATACCCCTTTTGGTTTTCTTAGGAGGAACAACAGCCTATATTGTTGTTATGATAAAGCCATATGATGTAAATATCTACACATTATATTTAATAATCTGCCTGTGTACGGCGCTTTACTGCTTTTCTTCAAAAAGCAGCCGTTTTATGGGCTTTGCCGCCTTTGGTCTTTTCTGTTTCTGTTCTGTTTTTATAACAAGATATGTTTCCGAAAACTTCAGCGAAACCGATTACGAGGTTTACAGAGAAAACAGCGAATTTATAAACGGCTTTGACCAAACCTCAGTTGTTAAAAAATTCTATCCCGAGTTCACTGCAAGCGCTCTTACAAACGGCAGTCTTTTAACCTATACTGTAAACGGAACAATTGACAAAACCCTTATGGCAGTTCTGACCCTTTCAGACTATGAAGACAGCCTGTGTCTTAAAAGCTATACGGGAGATGTCTATACAGGCTCAGGCTGGAGCGGTCTTTCAGACAGCCAAAAATCATCTTTGCCCGAAGGCTCTGCCGAAACAATTTCAAGTGATATAGCCTTTACGGATTTAGGCTCTTCATCATTGCTTTTTAACAGCTCAAAAATAAGCTATTATATTGAACAAACAGAATATATCAAAGAAATGAGATTTGCTCCGTATTTTACAGAAACAAAAATTACCAATGAAAATGACGGCGTGTTTTATGAGCTTTCTTCAAACAGCTTAACCATCTATGACCTGACCCCGGAAAGAGTCTCTCAGGCTCTTTATTCGGAGGTTTCTGCTGAAGAAACGGAAGCCATTATAAACAGAGAGAGGGCTTACAGTTCTTTTGTTTATGAAAATTATACCGATATTCCCGAAAATCTCAAAGAAAGTGTGAGAAGGCTTTGTGAAGACATAAATACAGAGCAGCTAAATTCTCTCATCATTTCAGACCTTAAGGAAAAAATCAATAATACTATAGACTTTACACTTCTGCCTGAAGCCGCCGGGGACGGACAAGACCCCATAGCCGCTGCCATTGAAGCGGGAGAAGCGGACTCAAACCGCCTTGCCTCTTTAGGGGTAATGGCTTTGAGATATTTGGGATTTCCTGCCCGATATGCCGAAGGCATAGCTGTTTCGGCGGAACAAAAGAAAACAGCAAGTGAAGTAAACGGCAAATACAAAATTGACATATATAATACAGATGCAATTGCTTTCTGCGAGATTTATATTGACGGCTTCGGGTGGCTTCCCGTAAATTTTCTTCCCGATGATGCAGCGGAAATTATGGAAAGCGAAATCTCTGCCGTAAACTCTCAAAAAACCGCCGACTTAAGCACGCATATTAAAACCGCAGCCTCTCCGTATATCCAAAAGGCCGCAAAATCATTTTCAGTCCTAGCGGCGGCAGCTTTGGCTGCAGCGGCGGTTTTAACTATACTTCGCCGTTTTATCATAATATTTATACGCAGCTTTAAAATAAACAAAGGAAGTGCAAACGCCCTTTATATCTATACCGAAAAAATAAAAGCCTTCTTCAATAAAAATATATTTGAAGAAACCGACTTGGAAACAGACCTTCAGGAGCTTTTTTACAGCCAAAACCCCAAAGGCAGCGTCAAAGCTCTTTATAACAAAGTAAATGCAATGACCAAAACTAGTCTTAAAGGTAAGCCTCTACCCGAAAAGCTTTCGGCTTTATTTATGAAGGTTATTATATAAGCTGCGTAGAAGATTCGCTGTTTAACAGAAATACGTTTAAAAATTTTTACTGTTAAAAAAAATGTGAAGTGAAAAGTTAATTTCCACTTTAAGGGGGTAAAAGTGGAAGTTAGTCT
>JAJPZT010000097.1 GCA_021204175.1 Clostridiales bacterium
TCTCCGTTCTTGATTTTTTGTAAAAATATAATATGCGCATTGTGTCCACACCTATGTAACAATGTGGACTTGACAGAAAGTCTTAAATGGTATATTATAATAAAGGTGCTATGTTGTCATAAATAAATTTTAGCAATTTTTAGACCCTATGCCGTTAATGGGTCAGGCGGACAGCACCTATTGATTTAAAAATATTACATATTTGAACATTGAAAACTGAATAAGGAGGTATGAAAGGTTATTATGCGACCAACAATTTTCGGCGTATCTCCGGGCGTTGTTATAGCAATTGTAGTAATATTTTTACTTGCGGTTGCCATAAGCTTCGCTGTGGGATATTTTATGAGAAAAAGAACCGCCGAGGCGGTTATGGGTTCTGCTGAAAAAGAGGCTGAGAGCATAATTCTTGATGCAAAAAAGACTGCCGAGGCTAAAAAGAAGGAAATTCTTGTTGAAGCCAAGGAAGAAAGCATGAAAACCAAAAATGAGCTTGAAAAAGAAGTCAGGGACCGTAAAAACGAACTGCAAAGGCAGGAAAAACGTCTTCAGCAGAAGGAAGAAAACCTTGACAGAAAAACCGATTCTTTAGACAAAAGAAGCGACCAGCTCACTAAAAAGCTTGAAACCGCCGATAAAAAGCTTAAAGCCGCCGAAGAGCTGCTTGCAGGCAGACAGGCTGAGCTTGAAAGAGTATCGGGCATGACAAGAGAAGAAGCCAAAACCTTAATTCTTCAGTCGTTGGAAAATGACCTGAAGCATGAAAAGGCTGTGCTTATCAAGGAATATGACTCAGAAATCAAACAGGACTGTGAAAAGAAAGCAAGAGAGGTTATTGCAAGCGCAATTCAGCGCTGTGCCGTTGACCACGTAGCGGAAAGCACCGTCTCCGTCGTAACTCTGCCAAATGACGAAATGAAGGGCAGAATTATCGGCAGAGAGGGCAGAAACATCAGGGCTTTGGAGTCACTGACGGGAATAGAATTTATTATAGACGATACTCCCGAAGCGGTTATACTTTCGGGCTTTGACGCTATGAGACGTGAAATTGCAAGAATTGCTCTTGAAAAACTTATTATTGACGGGCGTGTTCACCCGGCAAGAATTGAAGAAATGGTTGAAAAAGCCAAAAAAGAGGTTGAACAGAACATTAAAGAAGAGGGCGAAACAGCCACCTTTGAAACAGGAGTTCACAATCTTCACCCTGAGCTTGTAAGGCTTTTGGGCAAGCTTAAATTCAGAACTAGCTACGGTCAAAATGTGCTTAAACATTCTATGGAGGTTGCTCGCCTTTGCGGAATTATGGCGGCTGAACTGGGTATCGACCCGGCTGTTGCCAAAAGGGCAGGGCTTCTTCACGATATAGGAAAGGCTATTGACCACGATGTTGACGGCTCACATATTGAGCTGGGGGTTGCCCTCTGCAGAAAATATAAAGAGTCACCGATTATTATAAATGCCGTTGAGGCTCACCACGGAGACGTGGAGCCCGAGAGTATTGCGGCTGTGCTTGTGCAGGCAGCGGACGCTATTTCCGCCGCAAGACCCGGCGCAAGAAGAGAAACACTTGAGTCCTATATTAAGAGACTTGAATCTCTCGAAAATATAGCAGACACATTTGAAGGGGTCGAAAAATCCTTTGCCATTCAGGCAGGCAGAGAGCTCAGAATTATGATTATACCCGATATGGTTGATGACGACGGTATGAAGATTATGGCAAGAGAAATTGCCGAGAAAATTCATAACGAGCTTGAATATCCGGGAAAAATTAAAGTAAATTTGATTAGGGAAACTCGTGCCATAGACTATGCTTAAGGGGTATCTTATGAAAACTAACCTGCTTACGATTATTTTTATTTTGCTTTTGGCTTTTGCTTTTACCGGCTGCGGTGAGAAAAGTGACGAAGCTCAATCTGTGGGAGCATACGCAGAACAGGGCGGAGAAACTCTTCTTGACGAGGCTCGGTCTGCCGCATTGGAGGCTAACCCCTCGGGGCAGGAGTTTTTACTTGAAGATGAAGGAATTTTTATAATGCTGCCGGATGAGAGCTGGGTTGAAAGCTCCCGTGAAGAGGGCTGTATAGGTTTTTCATCTGCGGCAGGGCTGATTAATGTTTATTACGGCGACGATGACGGAACTGCTTTTGAAGCTGTTCCCGAAAGCGAAGCCGATGCACGGAAAATTTTGGAGGGCGCTCAAATTCCGGAAGAGTGGGCTGAGTTTTTAAGCTTTGACTCTCACCAAGAAGGCGACTCTAAAATTTATTCCTATACAATAAGGTTTTCAATTCCCTATGACGACGGCAGCGAATCGGTGTTTTATACCGTTTCAAAGTCAGTTTGCAGAAAAGACAAGGTCTTTGTTGCAGTGGGGCAGATATATGACGAAGGGGCTGTAGAGGAATGTGAAACGGCTCTTAAGAGCTTTGTTGTTATAGAATAACCGCAAAAAGTTTTTTAGGGGTATTCGTAAAAGAGTACCCCTTTTATATTTTTAAAGGAGGATTTATTTTTATGAAAAAAGCTATTGCTTTGGCTGCTTTGACAGCTGTTTTCGCCGCAGGCTGCGGAAGCTCCGCTTCATCTGAGCCCGACACTTCACTTTTAACGGGTATAGAAGCCCAGTCTCAGGACGGCAGTTTGTCTATTCTTTTGCCGGACGAAACCTTTATGATGACGGATTCAAACGACAGTGCTATGAACTTCGAAGGGGACGAGGGCTATATTTCAGCTATGAAAGCCACAGAAAACCCCGACGAGCCTATTTATGACATTGTTCCCGAAAGTGAAGAGGGCGTTTTGGAGCTTTTCGGTCAGGTTGACGCAGACCTTGAAGTAAGAGACTTCAGCTTTGACGAAAAGGACGGAGTAAAATATTATACTTCTGCAGTTGTGGTTACAAACTTTAAAGAGGATGAAGAGTCTGAGGGAGAGGATTTTATAGTAATCGAAAATCTTAAGACCGACGGCTCAGAATATTATTATGCCACTGCGGAAATTTATGACGAAGAGCTTATAGATGCTGTCAGCGCATCTTTGGCTACCTTCGGAGATACTGTTCAATAATTCTTTTATAACCGATATTATATTTTGCCGCCCTGAGGGAATATACCCTTGGGGCGGCTTTTTGTTAAAGCTTTCACCTCTCAGTCAGCCGGCATTGATTTTGTGAAAATCAATGTTGCTGACAGCTCCCCTCAAGGGGAGCCGGACTAACCCATAAATAAGTATTACAGTCACATCCCCGGCACAATCCGAATATTATAAACTAATCTTTTAAAGCCGTTTTCGGCTGTGTTTGGAGTGATTTTATGTACAATCAAAAGCTTGATTTAACGGGCTGCCGGTGTAAGGGCTTTGACGAGGTTATTAAGCCCGTTTCCCTTGCTATGGCTTACGTGCCCAAGCAGGAGGTCTGCGGCCTTTATTCACCCTGTGAAGCACTTGCGGAGGGAACAGCCTTTCCCGAGCTTAACAAGCCCTATGTTAAGCCCTTCGGAGCTGCCAAGACCCCTAAAACCGACTGCCGTCAGACGAAGGGAGGAATGAAAAATGAATGTAAATGCAGATAAGGTTCTTTCAAGGCTCACTGCCCTTGACTTTATGGCGGTGGACTTAGCCCTTTATCTCGACACACACCCAAACGACAGAGAAACAATCGAAAAATACAACGCCGTAATCGAAGAAGCCGACAAGCTCAGAGCATTTTATGAGGACAATATAGGTCCTCTTTATTCCTTCAGGTCAGGGTCAGACGAAAATCATTTTTCGTGGATTGACAAACCCTGTCCGCCGGATTATTGTTTTAATTATTATTTCAGCGGAAAGGAGTGCTGTTAATGTGGGTATATGAGAAAAAACTTGAATTTCCCGTTAAAATCAAAAATACCGACCCGGCTTTGGCTAAAACCATTTTAAGCCAGTTCGGCGGACCTGACGGTGAGCTTGCGGCGTCTCTCCGCTATTTGAGCCAAAAATTCACTATGGTGACCCCTGAGGCGGCGGCTGTTTTGAATGATGTCACCACGGAGGAATTAGAA
Organism: Clostridiales bacterium; assembly: GCA_021204175.1. GTDB lineage: Bacteria > Bacillota > Clostridia > Lachnospirales > CAG-274 > JAJQCI01. Next base: position 4,038 of record JAJPZT010000097.1, read on the forward strand.
CATAGAGGTTATCGTTGAAAAAAGCCGTTCAATCAAGAACGGCTTTAGTGCTTTCAGGCAAAATAGGATAAATGTGTATTTCGAAATCATCAGGAGAACCGTGCCAACGACCACCGGTTTTTTTAAAATAAACAACCTTTTCAAGAACTTCTTTAAGCATATCATTTTTAGTTTTAGGAGTGGACAGATGTTCATAAACTTCGAGAAGTTTATTAATTTTAGGAATTACATTCACAGCACTTTCCTGACGCATTAATTCAACATCCAATTCAGCTTGTAAAGATTTCAAAGTTTCTTCGGCAGCAGAGATTTTATCAGACAACATCCGAGAACGATTTAGAAAAGTGTTAGTGTCATATACTCCTTGTTCAAGCAAATCGTGAGTTGTGTCAAGTTGTTTTCGCAGAGTAGTCATTTCGTTCTGTTGCCGAGCAATTGCTTTACGACACAATTCAATTGCAGAGCCGTCTTTAATTTCAGGTTTAATATCCCACGAAACGGTGTATTGGGCAACCCATTCAGCAAGGGACTTCAGAATACGTTCCTCGACAAGGTGTAAGGGTGCACTGACATTTTTACAAGCAGGAACAGGACACATTAGAGTATCAAGCTGTCCACGTTTGGTATAAGGGCGGCGTACCATATGACGACCGCATAACCCACAGACAACAAGTCCGCCTAAAGGATTTTTTACAGTGTTTCTATAAGCAATGGGCTGAGGACGGTTTTGAGACAAATATTCCTGTGCAAGGTTAAAAGTTTCTTCGGAGATAATAGCAGGGTGCAAACCGTCAGCAAGTATCAAGGCATCAGCATTTTTTGGTCGAGAAACAGAAACTTGACCATCGACCATACGCTTAACACATCGTCTCCAGTTCCAACGAATTTTGCCCATATAGACAGGGTTATCCAAGATGTTGCGAATGGTAGCCACAACCCATGCGCCACCCTTTCGAGTAGGAGCTTTTAAATCATTAAGGCGGCGAGCAATGAGAGCTGCACCTAAACGGCGTTGAGAGCCGTCAGACTGTTTTTCTCCGACTGTGTACCAAGAAATATCAGTTTTATGATTTCAGCTTCTTCGGGGACTATGGCAAGTGTAAAGCCCTTTCCGTCTTTTACACGCACACGTTCATAGCCATATGGAGGAACATTAGCGACATATTTCCCCTCTTTCACAGAAGCTATGCGACCGCGTTGTAAACGGCGGTTTATGGTTTTGTATTCACGCCGGGACATAAACAGCCCAAATTCAAAATATTCCTCATCGTACTCATTGGAAGGGTCAAAGTCCTTGATTGGTGTAATAATTTTAGTACCGCTGAATTTAAAAGTTTGAGCAACAATCCCTTGATCAATTGTATCACCCCTTGCTAATCTTTCGATTTCCATTACAAGAACGCCTTTCCATTTGCCTTGACCGACTTCTTGTAATAATTGTTGCATAACAGGGCGAGCAGCAATAGTATCACCGCTGACAACCTCACGATAAATTTCAGTGATAACTAATTTACGTCTTTTTGCAAGTTCAAGCAAGGCGCGTTCGTGACGAGCAAGAGTTTCACCTTCCCCCCTTGCTTCGGCTTCAGCATCAGACCGAGATTTGCGTAGATATAAACAATAGCTAATGGTGAACACCCCCTATCAGGTAAAGTCAACATAGATTACATTGCCGATTTTTTTGTTAATGCGTGACTTGGTTTTTGGGCAGCATTTCCCAAATCAGTTTGCATAAGCCTATCAAGCACACCTGACACCTCATTTTTGAAGGTTGTTTGTTCAGTCATAAGTGTGGATATAAACAATGGGTCGCTGCCTGTATTTCCCTCAATGGAAGTACGAATATTAGCACGCTTTTTCTCAATGAGAGAAAATAATTCAGCATAAAGTTTAAGACGCTCTTGATTTTTTTGCATCATATCGTGTGATAACAGTGAGTAAAAGGCATCAAAAGAACTTAGAACCAATGGTTTTAATTCATTTGGCAGTTTCTCATAGCGTTCAACAAAATTGTTGGAGTTATTTATAAAAACAGCATCGTTATGAGTACGGACGTTTGATATTCCTAATAGATAATCAGTGGTGACGCCGAAAAAATTAGCTAATAAGCAAAGTGTTTCAAAGCTTGGTGTCTTATCCTCTATTTCATATCCGGCATATGTTGAGCGTTGCAAATGGTTAAGTTTAGCACATTCAGCCTGTGTTAGGTCACGTTCTTTACGTAATTTAGTTAGTCTTTTTGAAAATGATTGCATTTTAACACCTCCAAAGGTAATTATAAAATGATTTTCCCTCATTAGCAACATAGTTCCCCAACTAACGGAATTTAAAATAAAAATAATTCAAAAAAATCTGAATTTGGGGTTGACTTTCCCCCAAAAGGGGAATATAATAGAGTACAGAGAAACCCACAAAGGGGAATGAAAGGAGGTAAGAGACCTATGAGAATGAAGCTACGCTCAATACGGCAGGAACGTGGAATGACAATAAAAGAAACTGCCGACCAACTGAGATGTTCACCCAGTCATTATGGTCAAATTGAAAGTGGAGATAAAAACCCGGGTTGGGGGCTTGCGTTAAGAATAAAGCAACTTTTTGATTATTATGACGACAATATTTTTTTAGACACAATTTCCCCAAATTGCGGAGAAAATGCCGAAGCTGCACCTAAAATTTAACAAAAAAATATCCTAAAACCAGAACTACTAATTAATTTTCATGATATTTGATACCACACAGGGAGGCAAAAATAAATGGCGAGACAAGTAACAAAAGCAAGTGAAAATATGTATTGTCAAGCACGTTTAAAGGCGGCAAAGTGGAATAAAAAACTATTGACAAGAAACGGTGCAGCAGAAGTAATCGGCTGTGTGACAGGAGAAAGTATCACCAAATACGAATTAGGCTTGACAAGACCGCCCCACGATATGGTTGCACTAATGGCAGATGCATATAACTCCCCTGAGTTGGTGCTGTGGTATTGTGCTAATGAGTGTCCGCTTGGAAATAGTTGCAGAGAAGTTCCCGATATGCCTGCGGAAAGAGCCTTGATACGTTTGCAAAATTCAGCAGTAAATTTGGATGATGCCCTCAGTCAGATGTCAAAGATAATGGATGACGGCAAGCTTGATGATGAGGAAGTATTGTTGCTGCCGCAGTTGAAAGAACAATTACTTGAGGTCCGCCGAAGGATTGATGAAAACCTTGTAGCTATTGAAAAAGCCGAAAAGAGTGGGCATTTTTCATAATTGTATAACTTATGGGGATAACACGAATTACGGAATTTCTCAGCCTAACACATTCAAACCGTCAGGAGGATTCAGAGAAAACAAAACCTAATCCAAGAAAAGTCAAAACTATGCAGGAAGCCCGTGAAAGAGGTTTAACGGTAAGGAGTTTACAACCGCCTGATGAAAAGTGTGAGTTTTGCGGAAAAGTCTTACATCACGAAGGTTTGATATTTAACGGTAAGGTTTTGGCGTGGAATCCGTTGGCTGAAAGATGTGATTGCATAAAAGCCACAATGAAATGGGCTGAGTATGATGCCAAGAAAAAACAGGCTGAAATAGATAAGGAACGGCAGGAAAAGTTTAATATTCAGCAAGCCCGTATTAATAAGTTATTGGGAGCAAGCGGCATAGGAAAGCGTTTTCAGCGTAGAATGTTCAGAACATTCAAAGCAGATACTCCGGCAAGGGCGAAGGCATATCAGATTGCAAAAGAGTATGCAGATAATTTTGCTTCACATCTTGAAAATGGGACAGGCTTATACATAGAGGGAACAAACGGCACAGGCAAAACTCACCTTGCAGCGGCTATTGCTATGCAGCTTATGACAGAGCAGAAAATACCTTGTATTTGCAAAACGGCGAATGATTTGCTGATGGATATTAAATCAGCCTTTGATAAGGAAGGCGTAAATGAACAGGAAGTGTTGAAGGTTTATAAGGATGTACCTTTACTGATTATTGATGATTTAGGAAAAGAACAGTGTACAGATTGGAGCGTCAGCACATTGTACTCAATTATCAATGACAGATATGAGAGTATGCTTCCGACCATTGTTACCACAAATTATAACAGTGATGATTTGGTGAAGGTGCTTACACCAAAAGGATATGACAATTATAAAGCCACAGCTATGGTCAGCCGATTGCGTGAGGTGTCTTGCGTATTAACGATGGCTTGGAGTGATTATCGAACTGCCCGGAAATAAAATTGATTGGAGGGACGAAAATGGATAGATGGACGATGCGTGAGCTTAAAGAAACAGATGATATTTCATTTGCCATTTGCATATTAAATGAACGAAAAAAAGGATTGACCCCCTATTCCCCACTGGGAGTTAAGATTGGCGAAGCTGTAAAAACATTGTCTGAAATAAAACAGGAAACGGATAATTAACTTCACAAAAAATTGGCGACCGAGACAGGAGGAACAAATAAATATGAATAGTGACCCCATAAATCCAAATTATTATAAAAAGAACGGTGTTGAGTGCATAGATGCCATAGCAACAGCAACAGAAGATTTGACTGGAATTGAAGCCGTGGACACAGCCAATGTTATAAAGTATTTATGGAGATGGAAGCAGAAAAACGGTGCAGAGGACCTGAAAAAAGCAAGATGGTACTTAGACCACCTTATTAAATCAGTTTCAGGTATAGGAGAGGTGGCAGAATGAAAGTCAGATATTCAAGTTATGAGATTTTGGACGAGTTAAATGGTATGGAAATCTTAAAGAAGATTGAGCGTATTGGCAGAGTATGTTATAAGTCTGAAGATAAAATCACAAAGGATAGCTGTATCAGATTTGTTAAGAACCTGATTGACTGTGGACACGAAGCTATGCTTGAGCATTATTCATTCAGCGTAAAATTCATTGTTGACAGGGGCATAAGCCACGAAATTGTCAGACACAGACTTGCGAGTTTTGCCCAAGAAAGTACAAGGTTCTGCAATTATGCCAATGGTAAAGAGGTTGAATTTATAATCCCGTATAATTATCCCGAAAAAAAGGTTGTTGACTGCGATTATTGGGCAAGATGGACCGAAGCAATGGAGAAGGCAGAAAAAACATATTTGTCAATGGTTAAAGGAGGTTTTTCTCCACAGAAAGCAAGAGCCGTGTTGCCTAACAGCTTAAAGACAGAGTTGGTTATGACAGCCAACCTTAGAGAATGGCGGCACTTCCTGAAACTCAGGGCAGTTGGAACGACAGGCAAACCACATCCGCAAATGTTGGAAGTGACCCTCCCCTTGCTTGATGAGTTAAAGGAAAAAATTCCGGTTGTGTTTGATGATTTGGGGGTATAAAACAATGTTTGAGTGGATAAGCGTAAAAGATAAATTACCTGACAGGTGGGACAGATTTTTATGTGTTGATGCCATAGGAGAAATGTACATCTATTTATTTAATTTTCGAGTAAAACGATTCCAAAAATTTGACGAGAATAATTACTTAATTCCCATTGAAGGTATTACCCACTGGGCAGAATTACCCGAACCGCCGAAAGATAAAATAAAACCCGAACATTATGTTTTAAAACAGACAGATGATAAGGGGTACACAATTGAAGAAGCACCGTTTCGTTGGGGTGGTCTTTTCCACAATTGGAATAAAACGGCAGGAGAATGGGCAAAAGAACTTACAGAAGCAGGCGTGCCTGACAATGAAAATCAATACAAGCGGTGCTTTTACTGCGAGAAAGATTTTCCCAAAGATGAACCGCTTTATACAGTTGTGGTAACACTCCCCGATGGTATGAAGCAGTTTAAACTGTTATGCCGGGATTGTGCTTATATGATTGCTTCTGCAATGGGTTGCAAGGTTATAGAACCATATGAAGAATAATAAGCGGTTAGCCTTAAAACAGGCATAACAAAAGTATTTGCAGATAGTGAAAAAGTTATATCCCTTCAAAATGCAAAAGTTGTTATAAAGTGAGGTGTTTATGATGTCAGATGAAGAGGTTGCAAAAAGGCTCAGAAAATTTTCAAAAGAGCAAATCATAGATGGTATTGTCAGACGGTATCAGGGCGATTATTTACTCCGTACGCTTTTGCACGAACTCGAAAACAGAGCCACTCAGGATTTAGCTATTCAGCATTTAGCTGCCATAGATGAAGAAAACGCAGCAGCACAGGCATATTTTAAGTGGAATGGTGAAATGTGTGAAAAATACGGCAAGGATGGTAAAGCTTATCTTAGGGATATTCCTCAGGCAGAATTGACAAGGGGTGTAAAGCTTCAAGAAGAGTGGGAAAAGGCTCAGAAGAAAGAACAAATCCTTGCTAAGAAGGTAGACAATTCACTGGAATAAAAAAATTTCAAAGGGGTGACAAAATGGATTGTATAGAATTTACCGTACCCGGCAAGCCGTTTGGAAAACAAAGACCGAGGGTTGTGCATAAGAACGGTTACAGCCGTGCCTACACCCCGGAGAAAACGGCTACATATGAAAATTTAGTCAAGGTAATGTATCAGCAAGCCGCAAGAGGTCAGCGGTTTGCTGACGGCGTTCCACTGTGTGCAGAGATTGTAGCTTATTATGCAATCCCAAAAGGCACAAGCGGCAAAAAGCGGGATTTGATGATAGAGGGGCAAATTCGCCCAACCAAAAAGCCCGACCTCGATAATATCGAAAAGGTTATATATGACAGTTTAAACAATATAGCCTACAAAGATGATTCACAGGTTGTAAAATCATATAGTGAAAAATTTTATGGAGATATACCGAGGGTGGATGTGAAAATATACGTAATTAAGCCAAAAAAAGGAGGAAACAGAGGATGAATATTCTTAAAAGGCTCAAAAGAGCAAAGGAAAGAAAGTACATAACCAAAAATAACCCGGCAACGGGCATATATCCGAGAAAGCTCGCAAGATGTGTTGCAAGATACAGATTACAGCGTTCAGGGTATACCAAAGTAAATCGCATTCTTTCAGCAAAATGGCAGAAGGCATTTATAAAAAAGCGCATTTGGGACATAACCGCCAAAATGAAAGCCAAATAAAAATTATGGAGGTATAGCAAATGAACACTGTTATTATCAGCGGAAGATTGACCGCAGACCCCGAATTGAAATATACACCGAACAATGTGCCGGTATGCACATTCATTGTGGCAGTAGACAGACCGACAAAAGATGATATTGCAGACTTCCCTATCGTTGTAGCTTGGAGACAAACGGCAGAATTTGTGGCTAAGTATTTATCAAAGGGCCGCAGAATTATAGTAAGGGGAGAAATCCACACCCGTAATTATGAAGATAAGGACGGAAATAAACGTAAAACAACGGAAATACAGGCTGACCGTGTTGAATTTGCCGACAGCCCTAAAAATGTAAGATAGGAGGGTTAAGAAGTGGAAAATAAGGATGATACAATCAATATTTGTGAAGATAATGCAAATAAGCAGGATAAGGTAAAGATTTTGCTTAATGGGCTTGCTGCCGGAGAGTGCAAAGGAATTAAAGGAGCAACAGCTTATAAAATTGTTGAGTATGCACAGCAGAAAGGACTTGCCTAACAGCAAGATGGGTGTAGTGTTGAAGAAAAAGAAAAGTAAGTTGTCGATTGAGGATTTAAGAGAATTATTTTCTGAAAAAGACCCCGAAATGCTTGAAGCGTTTGAAAACATCCTTGATGCAGCCCTGCAAAGGGCTGCAGAGATTGGGGCAGAGAGTGTCAGGGGTGTTATAGAAATTGAAAGAGAAAAATATTGCAATGACAGATACCAATTAAGGGTTGAAAACACAAAATTGTTATTGCAGCATTATAGGTCCTTGAATGCACGTTTTACAAAAGCTGTGTGGAAGGGACAGGAAGATGATTCGGATGAGTTTGTCAGGGTTATAGACCTGATGAACAGGAAAAATCTTAAAGGAGCAGTAATAGTTGATTCAATAAAAAAATCCTCCGAAAAGACCTGTGTTATTATGACGCACGTTAACAGAATGTTGGACGAATATAAGAGTATGTGCGAAGAAAATAATTCAGAAGTGGATATGAAGCATTGGAGAGTTATACGGGATTTATATCTTTCCCCAAAAAGAGGAACGGTAGAAACTATTGCTGAACACGAGGGAATACATAAAAGAACTGTTTATAAATATGCGGAGGATGCCATAGAAACATTGACAATGCTTTTATTTGGGGTTGATGGAATAGAAGAATTTCATTAAAAATTAGCGAAAAACTCAGCATAAAAACATTTATTTTGCACTTGACAGGCACTGTTGCGTATGTTAAAATGTATTTGTTAAAGATTGCATTTTACTAATATTCCCCCTTCGTAGATGCCGCTGTTCGTCAAAAATCAGTGATGGACAGCGGTAATTTTTTTAAAAATTAATTCCCCAAATCGAGGAAAAAGAGGTGAAGCCGATGTGTATAATGAACTGATATACAAGTCAAAAAATAACATAGAATAGCATCAATTAATAACGGTGAATTTTTCTTTTCCATATCAGAGGAAGGCAATGTAATTATTGAGTACGATATTAACTCGCTGATAACATTCACTGATGATAAGGGCGAAACATACCGCAAAAACAGGGTTCTCCGTGTGCTTGATGCCTTTAATGACAGTATTGTTTTAAATTTCCCTCCCAACAAATACGATAACAACAGCACAGGTTGGGATATTATGGAGGGTATAGGCAGAAGCATACTTAAGCTTTATTATGAAGCAGGTGCTATTGATGATGTTGACTATGATAATGACTTCCTTGTTGACCGTGAAAACAGCTCAGGCGACCAAACATATTTTGATGTTGGTATTAAGCCTGTTGACAGTGCAGAAAAGATTTATGTGACTGTTAAGACAAGATAAAGGAGGCAATGAGAAATGAATTATAACAAAAACCCTATATCTTTAAGGGAAGGCAAAGTATTTATTGACGGTGTGGAGTGCTTAGATTCCATTAAGTGTGAATTGAAATTTACCCCCGATGTATGGACAGGCAGACAACTTGGAGAGATTACACCAAGCAGCCGTTGGCTTGGCGGTTCATTCACAGGGACAATTACACGCCGCAGAAGTACACCGTGGCTTAAAGAAGCCATTCAGAAGTATTTGGACTCAAAAGAAACCCCCGAATTTACAATACAAGGTATTATGGATGATGTAAACAGCGATTATTATGCAGATAATGGCTCAGAAACCGTTACTTGCGTAGGTTGTGTTTTGACAGGAGATTTAAACCTCATAAACCTTGATAGTGACGGTCAGGTTTTGGATGATGCAATCAGCTTCAATGCAAAGGATATAGTATAATTAAAAAACGCCGAGGGAGGGCTTGCCCCTCCCTATTAAGGAGGAAAAGAAGTTATGGCAGAAAAAAATTTAAGATATTTTATGCGTGACAATACAGAAGAAGTTATAACTGTTCCCGGTCCTGACAGCTTCAAGGATGAGAACGGAAAGGTCATAAACCTTGAAATCAAGGTATTAATGCAGAAAGACCTTGACCGCATCAGAAATAATTACCGCAAGCACAGCGTGGCAACAGATAAGAGAGGAAACCCCCTTGCTTACAATGGTGAAGTCCTTTGGAAAACAGAAAAAGACAATGACAGAACTACACGTCATATAATTGTGGAAGCCCTCAAATACCCCAATTTAAAAGACAAAGAATTAATGGAGTTTTATCATTGTGCCGATGTGACGGAAATGCCGAGACTTGTTTTTTCACGTTCAGATGAATATTCTTTTGTAACAAGGGCGGTTTTGAAAGCACTTGGCATTATTGAAGATGAATCAGATAACGAAATTGTGAATGAAGCAAAAAACTGATAGCCCGAAAGGGCAGCTCAGAATATTGGGCAAGTGTATTGTGGCAAAGGCACAACCTCCGTATGGAGGAATTTGCCGCTATGCCACGGGAAAGACAATTGTTTTATATTGCTTCAGAATTATATGAAGGTGAAAATCCTTGCAGGCGTGACATATTAAAATTACCGATAACAAAATGATTTTATACCAAATAAAACAATTAGGAGGGATTGATTTTATGTTAGTGGAAATTAAAGGTAAGAAGAACGAAGAAATTTTGATAACAACAAGCCGTATGATTGCAGAAGTGTTTGAAAAGAGACACGCTGATGTATTGAGAGATATAGAAAATCTTGGCTGTTCCGATAAATTTAGAGAACGCAATTTTGCGTTTTCTGAATATAAGGTTAAAGGCAATAATAAAACGTATCACGAATATATTATTACTCGTGACGGTTTTACGCTGCTTGTTATGGGCTACACAGGCGAAAAAGCTATGTTGTTCAAGGAAAAATATATACACGCCTTTAATGAAATGGAAAAAGAGTTGAAACGATTGTATGAGGAACGCAAGCAGTGGGAGATTGAGAGAGCCAAAGGCATCACGATAAGGCACGTTCTAACGGACACAATCAAAATGAAGGTGGCTGAAAGTCCACATAAAAAATTTGCCTATCCCAATTATACAAAGCTGATATATAAGACCTTATTTGGAAAAGGTTTTAAGGAGTTGCAGGAAGAACTCGGAATTAAAGCCAAAGAAAGTGTAAGGGACTATTTAACAAGTGAACAGCTTAGGGAAGTTGAAAGCCTTGAAATGCTTATAAGCGGCTTAATAGGCGTGGGTATGGGCTATGATGAAATAAAAGACTTTATTTCCGGCAGATATGTTAAACAGATTGCAGGGTGAAGCAAAAGATTATAGGGCATAAAACTTAAATATGAAATTTTCCGTTTGGATATTGACAAAAAGGGGAAAATCGCATATAATATAAATGCAGGTAGAAATACGCTGTATACTTGTGATACCGAATTAACGTTTAAGCGATATGTAATATCGTCGGTCATAAGGAAAGCCACCTTTGGGTGGCTTTTTATATTAAGTAGGTGATACAATTAATATTTACATATATTCAGATGAATCCGGTGTGTTTGATAAACAGCATAATGACATTTTTGTTTTTGGCGGTTTAATCATTCTCGGTACAGATGAAAAGCAAGCGTGGTCAAGAAAATATTTAAAAGCTGAAAAGGACATAAGGCGAAGAAAACAGGTTGATAAATCCTATGAACTTAAGGCAACACATATAACCAATTCGGAAAAAGGAAAGCTTTTTCGTTCGTTGAATAAATGTTATAAGTTTGCAGTGGTTGTAAAACAGAAAAGAATATTGTCCAGTATTTTCAACAACAAAAAATCTAAACAAAGATATTTGGATTATGCTTTTAAAATTGCTGTAAAAAGAGCATTTGAAAATTTACTTTATAATGAAGCAATTTCATGAGGAAGATTCAGACGATACATATATTTCAAAGGCAGAAAACGGCTGTAAGGATATGCAGAGGGCGCAATTCTTAACTTATCAAGAGCCCTACTTCAGTGGAATGTATGAGGGCAGTTATGCGTTGTCAAGTACGAACCTTATGACAATGAGGTCAAATCCTCCGGCATCATCCACTGATACATATGCAGCAGTTAAGCCCACACAGACAATAAACCTGACCGCATATGCAAAAGGTTACTATATCACAGGTGCAGAACAAAATACCAAATTCAAACAGAAATTGGATAAAGGCGAAACAGTGGATTTTGATATGTCAAGCTACGGCTCGTTTGATAATACCCCATTGTATGTTTATAATGCAGGACTTGTTCAAGCATTGGCAGGATTGGAAGCATTGTATATAGGTGATAACGGCTTTGCAGCAGGCAAAAGATTAAGGTCCTTGACGGTTGGTTCCCTTGTAGACGGATATGCCAATACAAAAATGACCAACCTGTCAATTTCAGGAAACACGCTCCTTGAAACGCTTATAGCACCTAATTTGACAGCAATAGAAGGCGGCTTAGATTTATCCAATATGCTTTTGCTCAGATATTTGGAAACAAGGGGCAGCACATTCACATCATATAAGTTTGCCACTGCCGGAAAGTTGGAAGAAGCATATATTAATAAGCCTGTCGAGTTGCATATGAATAATTTAAACAAGCTTACGAATTTCACGATTGATGATTTTTCAGCATTGACAACAGTGGAGATTGATAGCTGTTTGACAGATTCAGGCAGCACAGACAAACTCCTTGACAGTTTAACCATTATTCAGAATGCAGTTGCAGCAGGAACACTCGTAAGAATCAGACTGATTGATGTTTATTGGGTGTTTGGCAGTACAGAAGCCGAAATAAGTGCAGCAACAGCACTTTTGGATGCCCTTATAAAACTTGCCGGAATTGATGAAAACGGTAATGATGTTTCTGCGAGTGTATTGACAGGATATATTTTTATACCGACCTTAAAGCAGAGTGAGGAAGAAAAATACATTGAAGCGTGGGGCAGTGATTTAACACTTGATTGCACGGACTATGTATATCAGTATTCAAGCAAGTTTTACAGTGATTTTGATGATGACGGCAATCCAACAGGGCTGTTGGGAACGCATTACGTTAATCAGGGTGATGGTGATTATGCACCGATTAATGCAGGTGAAATCGAAACACCTACCAAAGACTCAGACGATAAATATGATTATGCCTTTAAACAATGGTACTGTGTGACAGATGAACAATATTATGAAGATTCAGACACAGCCACTTGGGCATCACATATTGATAGCGACAGGATTTATGTTGCAGATTATACTGCTACGTACAGGGAATTTGAAGTAAGTTTTTACAATACCCTTGTAAGCACAACAGAACCTATATGCACAGCAACGGCATCATATGGGGAAGAAGTTGTTTTTGATTATGATACCTATGGTTATCCCGAATACACGGCAGCAGAATCCTCACTTAATTTCTATCTGTTTAAAGGTTGGGACAAGTCCACAGGCTTTGTCACTGAAAATTTAAAAGTAAGTGCATTGTGGGAAACAGTCTCGGGCAATCCCGACAAGAACGCAACAAATTTAGGGCTTGTTGACCTTTACAGAATAGGTTCACCTGTTTATGCAAGCACAATAGGGAATTATATCAGCGGCGGCACGAGGTTTAAGTATGTAATGGGCAATGATTATGAATTTGATAACATTGACAGCTTTGAACCGGTGGCAGTCGGTGATGAGGTTTATTTTGACGGTGATGCAGATGAACCCGAAAACCTTCCATATATTGTGATAGATGATGACGGAAATGAAATTCATCTGTTTGCAGAGGATGCACCTTCATTCACACTGGCGATTGATTTTGAAATGACAGGTGCAGATTTAACAAGGACAATCCTTTCATGCGGTGATTTGAGGATAAGAACATATGTTACTACAAGCGGTTCTGCCAATCCGCAGGTATATTGGGGAAGTGTTTATCAAAGCTTCAATTTCGGCACTCAGCGTAATATGCTTGTAATCAGACACGAAGCAGGAAGCTCAGATATTAATTTGTATTTATTTAATACAAATGCTTATTCGAGCGGATATTCAAATGAATTGGGAGTATACACATTAACCAATTCAAGCTTTGCAAATTCCGATGACCCATTGTGTTTTGGCGGATATTTGCAGAATGGAGAGTTTTATACAACTTCTGCAATCGGCAATGCAGTTGGCTTAGTCCATTGGTGTAAGGTCTGGTATGGCGATTTAGGAGAAGCAGCAGCAAAGGAACTTGCAGCGTGGACAAGAGACGAATGTGTTGTAGGCACAACAGAGAAATCAAGCGGCACATATCCATTCCAACGCTATGCGTTGGCAGGCGAAGATGCCGATGACCCACAATATTTTGGGGCATTGTCTTTACATATGATTACAGTTCCGCCAACCGGACACAGAATGAACTCAACAAATATAAACAGCGGCGGCTGGAATGATTGTGAAATGAGAAAGTTTTTAAATCCGGCAGACTCAGACTGTGAAGATGGATACGGAAGATTTTACAGCGGCGTGCCTTTGGCACTGAGGGCAATGGTTTCAAAGGTACAGACAAGGGCTTCGATTGGCGACCAAAGTACAACAATCAAAGTCAGCCAAGATTATTTTTATATTGCATCATATCAGGAAAATTCAAACTCATCGTCTTTAGGCGCACCGTACAATGATGAAGGTTCATATTATAATGTTTTCAAAGGTACGGCAGATAAGTTTAAGGTACGTTTCAGAGGTTTTACAATTCCGAGTGATGCCACATATTATGTAAACTCTATTGCCAGTGGGGAACTTAATTGTGAAGTCAAGTTGACAGATGCCACTCAAGACCCCACAGCGGCGGCTAACGGCAATATTTCCGTTAAGGAAGGAGATGTGTGGATAAACAATAGCACAAGCCTAAACGGTGTCAACGTGCAAAACAGAGGATATATTTATGTGACCAACGAAACATATGAAAAATATGCCCTCGGAAGAAATTATTATGCCACAAGTTCAGAATATATTATCCAAGCGGAGGATGAATCGGGCTATTGGCTTATGTCCACCATTTGGTGGGAGCGCTCCGCCAATGTGTCCTACAGCACGGGTTTTATGAATGTGGGCAACGGCGGCTACGCAGGCTACAACAACACCGCCACGAACGACAATGGCGTTTGCCCCTGCTTCAGTATCAGAAAGACAGCCTAATTTATCGGGCGGTCGGCTTGCCCGCACCGCCCATTTTTCCATAAGGAGATGATAAAAATGGCTGTGTTGGAAATAGACAGAAAGACAGCCTATACGGAATTTGAAAATACATTTGACGAGCTGTATGAACATTCCCGTGAAAGAACGGAAAAAGTCAGCAAACGCCGCCAATGGTGGATATGCCGCCCCATAGATGACATTATGAATGCGGCATTTGATACCATAACGGAGTTGACAGCAGGATATTATAAGGGTAGAGAGACAGAGAAAAATGCCATAGTAAAGGAAGCTATTAGACTTCTTGAAAGCCTTGAAAAGCCCTTATTAATATTTTGGAATGTAGAACAATATGAATTTCGCCGTATGGTCAATTGGGTTGAAATTATAAGAAGGGAGTTGAGATTGCTGAATGGTCTTTTACCTGAAGAAGAGAAAACAGAAATAAAACTTTATACAGTGTTAGATTATAGTGTCATAAACAAAATGGAGTTTTTAAGTAATATGACAAAGCTGCACAAATATTGTTACGGCAAAATAATTCACGCTGATAAAGCTATGAAATATACCACCTCGGCATTGCTTTCAAGATTAATTGATGAAGCACTTTATCAAGTAATCAAGGCAAACAGGAAAATCCCTACAACAAAAAGAGAGTATGAAATACGAAAGGAAAGTATTTCAAAAGCCATAACCTCATTGCGTAAGATGAACCGTCCGATGGTGGCGTATTTCAATATTATGGGTTACAGTGAACAGATAATGCTTGAATGGAGTGATATGCTTGTAAAAGAAATCAGACTATTGGGAGCATTACAAAGAAGTGATAAACAAAGATTTGGGACTTTGGAATAAAGCTTTTTTCCAAGTACCGAATATGAAAATTATGGGTTGCAGACTAATTCCACCAATTGGTGGGAGCGCTCCGCCAATGTGTCCAACAGCACGAATTTTATGAATGTGAACAACAACGGCAACGCAGGCAACAACAACAACGCCACGAACGTCAATGGCGTTTGCCCCTGATTCAAGCGGCTTGAAGTAGCTACGAATGAGAGTGAAACCATAAAACAGCCGCTCGAAGGAGTTTGCAACCGTCCCGGTTAAGGGTAAATATTACAGTCCTTTTAAGGGACTATGCAGGAAAGAGCATTTCGGCGAGGATGGGTTGAAGCGTTACGTGCATAGATTGAAGTTTACAGTTATTCAATTTTTATACCCCGAATCTAACGGCAGCAACAACTGTACATAGAATTATGCCGTGCCGGAGGAAAACATCATTTTTTTTGAAAGAGGAACCAAATGAACAATAAAGAACGTATTCAGGCAAGAATTAAGAGAGACAAAGAAAGGCGGCGGCTGAAAAAGCAGGAACGCAATAAGGAATATGACAATTTTGACAGTGTTATCAAAATTCAGAACTTTATACCGGCATTAAGAAAATGTAATAAGGCTGTCAGGTGGAAAGGCAGTGTTCAACGGTATAATCAGAGAGCCATAGAAAATATTTATGATTCCGTAAAAACCGTAAAAGGCGGCAAATTACCTAAGTTAAAGAATACAAAGAGAATCATATTATATGAGCGTGGCAAAAAACGTGAGATTGTTCCGATTGTGATTTCGGATAGGATGATACAAAGAGTGATTGCTGATAATTCATTTGTGCCTGCGATTATGCAGTCCCTTATTTATGATAATGGGGCGAGTATGAAGAATAAGGGCATAGACTTCGCAAGAAGGCGTATAGATAGGCATTTGAAAGAAGCCATTAAAAAATGGGGCGATAATTTTTATATATTGACCTATGATTTTAAGAATTTTTTCGGAAGCATACCTCACGCAACCTGCAAGGCAATTCTTGATAAATTTTATTCAGACAAAAGAATATCAAAAATATTAATGGATATTATCAAGTCATATTTTCCGAAAACCGAAGAACGAGGAATATGCTTAGGCAGCCAAATTTCGCAGGGGTTAGCGGTGGTTGTACCGAATGAAGTTGACCATTATGCCAAAGATAAAATGAGCTTTAGACATTATATGCGGTATATGGATGACGGTGTTGCCTTTGCCAAAACAAAAGCAGAGTTGAAAAAGCTGCTTGAAGGTATGGCAGAAATTTGTAAGAAGCTTGGACTTGAATTTAACAGCAAAAAGACAACTATTACAAAAGCAAGCCGTGGTTTTGTTTGGCTCAAGACAAAATACAATATTTCAAAAGCTGGCAAAATTATTAAGAGGATGGCACATAAGGGCATTGTGAGAATGAGACGTAAACTTAAAAAATTCAAGAGGAAGGTGGATCATGGCGAAATGAACCTGAAACAGGTTTATGACAGTGTTCAGTCTTGGCTCGCATATGCAAAGGGCAAAAGGTGTCATAAGACAGTAAAAAGTATGCTGAAATTGTTCAAAAGATTATTTGGGTTTAACCCTACAAGAAAGGTGGAGGTTAAAAATGTATTACAAAATCGAGCAGAACGGAACTATCATTGGGATTGCTGCATCGGATGATTTATACCGATGTGGCTTAAGCGGCAATATACTCACGGCAAATGAGCATACGGCACAGTTTATAAAGTGTGGGAGCAAATCATACCACGCAGACTGGATGCAGGAAGTGACAGCACCGGGAACCGTAGAACAGGCAGAAGTTTCGGAAATTTCAGAGGATGAATACAATTCATATTTGGAAGCTATCGAAGCAGGGGAGGAAATATTACAGACTATTTCCGAAGAGGAAGCAGTTGAAGAATATATTTCAGAAGATGCCGACACAGATGTTGGAAACAGTGAAAATGAAACTTCACAGACTATGCCTACATATGAAGATTTATTGAAAGCCTTTATTGCTTTAAAAGTATCAAATGATGCCACAGTATCGGCATTAGAGGATATGAACACGAGAGTTGCTGCTTTAGAGGGGGTGAGTGAATGACAGATTTGGAGACAATAGACAGGTTATGTGGAGTGATAGAAGCACAAGCAGAAATTATCAAGAAGCAGGCATTTTATATCAGTGAAGTCTTAACCGTAGATGAAGCCATTTCGGATATGCTGGAAGCAGAACGAAGTGATATTGATGATACAATAGACTTTTTGAAAAAGAAAATGCAGCCTGTTCATAGCAAGCCTGAAAGTTACAGGCAAGTTGAAAATCCCTGAAATTATGGGATTTTTTTGTTGTTTAAAAAATTTTGGTAAGTTATGAGCAAGTTAAAACAAAATACAGGAGGGCGTTACAGATGGACACACCAATTTCAAGGGCAGAACATAATGAGTTTTGCAAGCGTATTGAGGAAGAAAACGCAAGGCAGGACAAAAGAATTGCCTTACTGGAGGAAAATGTTAAACAATATTCAGCACTGGCGGCATCCGTTGAAAAATTGGCTGTCAATATGGAAAATATGCTGAAGGAGCAGGAAAAGCAAGGAAAAAGGCTTGAAGCACTTGAATCTCGTGATGGCGAGATGTGGCGGAAAGTCACAGCTTATATTATTACCGCCATCATAGGAATAGTTATAGGCTATATTTTTACACAGATTGGGATGTGAGGAATGAACACCATAAAAGAAAAACGGGCAATACAGTATTTAAAAACATTTGAACCCACAAACGAACCTTATTACCTTTGTTATTCAGGAGGAAAAGACAGTGATGCCATAAGAATACTTGCAGAGTTGGCAGGAGTTAGGCACGACACAGTACATAATTTAACTTCAGTGGATGCCCCTGAAACGGTGAATTATGTTAAGTCACAGAAAAATATAATTATAGAACCGCCGAAGTATAAGGATGGCAAACGTATTACAATGTGGAATTTAATTATAAAAAAGATGTTTCCTCCGACAAGAACAACCCGGTATTGCTGCCAGTTTTTGAAAGAGGGGGGGGGTAAACACCGAGTTAAAATAACAGGCGTAAGGTGGTCTGAAAGCCGGAACAGAAAAGCAAATAACGATGTGGTCAACATTATCGGTAAGCCTAAAACTACATTGAAGAATGCAGAAAAAGCAGGTGTCAATTACAGACAAAATCCTAAAGGCAGCATTGTTTTAAATACCGACAATGATGAATCACGAAGATTTGTTGAAAACTGTTACCGAACTACCACCATTATGATAAATCCAATAGTAGATTGGACCGATGATGAAGTTTGGGAGTTTTTGCACCATTATGGCTGTGAATCAAATCCATTATACCATTGTGGGGACAAGCGTATTGGCTGTATTGGATGCCCATTATCAGGAGCGAAAAATATGCAAATGGATTTTAAAAGATACCCACGGTATTATCAAGCCTACCTCAGAACATTTGAAAAGATGATTGAGGTGAGAAAGGCAGCAGGAAAGCCGGACAGTGAAATGTGGAACAGCGGCGAAGCAGTTATGGCTTGGTGGTTAGGGTTATAAGCAGTTGACAAATCTTAGAGTGAATATCTGTCAGGAGGTGAGAAAATGGAAGATATAAATATTGGTATGCAGGAGGAAATGAAAACGTCTGTTTCAGAAAAACAGCCGGAGGGAGAAACGAACACGCAGGAAAATATTTCGGTACAGTGCCAAAATAGATTTGATTATTCAAAGGCAAATAAACTGGAATACTCTAAAATTGCCCATATTTTTGCTAATGTGCTTGTTGTGTGGGTAACTGCATTTACAATGGCGTTTGCGTGGAAAAATGGCAGTTCCACAGTGTTTGTATACCTTATTCCGGCGGTATTTGCATATGCGACAACAACAGTTGCATTTTATTTTGATAAGGCAAAAAAGGAAAATCTTATTAAATTAAGATGTATTTATGGTGATGATTTGATGGACAAAGTGAAAGGAGATAGTTATTAAATGACAGTCAATATGTTTATTGGGCTTATATCAGCCCTGACACCCATTGCAATAAGTGTTACCAATGTGCTGAAAGATGAATTTGTATCAAGAAATATCAATTATTCATCAAACCTCATAGCATTGATTATTTCAATTATTTTAGGTGTTTGCGGTACTGCAATAGGTTATGTATTTTTTGATGTTGCATTTACAGTAAGCAATATAATCTGTATGCCGCTTGTAGGTTTGATTGTGTGGTTTGGATCTATGATTGGTTATGATAAGACAGCCCAAATGATAGAGCAGTTAAGCAAAATCGGAGGTGATTTAAAATGAGTAAAACAGCTACTGGTTTAATAGAATGGTGTAAAAAAGCAGTAGAAAACGATGTGCAATATATCTATGGGACAAAGATGCAAGTCCTTACATATGCACAAATATTATCGTTGCAAAACACTTACGGCAAATCTTATGTTTGGGATTCCGACCTCAGCAAAGCAGGAAAATTGTGTTGTGATTGCAGCGGCTTAATTTCATCGTACACAGGAGTGACAAGGGGCAGCAGCAATTATAACTCGACTGCCACTGACAGTGCAACATTGGCAGAAGTCAAAGCACATTGGTCTAAATATGTTGGTTGGGCATTTTGGATGAGCGGTCATATTGGCGTTGTGAGTGACACCGAAGGATATTATTTTGCTATGGATGGCAGCGCCCGTAATATGGTGCATTATCCATTAAACAAGCAGAGTTGGACAAAGGCAATAAAAATTGCCGACATAGATTATACAACAACGGTTACAACCGAAACTGAGGAGGACAACGAAATGATAGACACAACAAAAATCAAAATAAATGGCACAGATTATACAGTAAACAGAATATTGAAAGATGGAAAAAATTATGTTTGCCTTTCTGACCTGTCAGGCAAAGGTTTTGATGTAGGTTACGATAGTTCCACTAAAACCCCGAGACTTGATAACACAGTCAATGATGCGGTAATTTCGATTGATGGTGCAGAAAGCACAATTAAGTCGGTAAATATAGGCGGTTACACTTACAGCAAAATCAGAGAGCTGGCAGAAAAACTCGGCAATTTAGAGATAGACTATAAAGATAAAACCGTTATAATAACGACTAAGGAATAATATAAATTTAAAAGGTGCTGTGAAAAAATTGAATTCAATTTTTCACAGCACCTTTTCTTTTTTTGCAAAAAATACGGAAGAATAAAATAAAAACTAAAAAATATAATAAAGCATAACGGTAAAAGTTTTTAAATATGTTGGCAGCATTTTTTAATATGTTGGCA
>JAJPZT010000070.1:0-11082 GCA_021204175.1 Clostridiales bacterium
AGACATCTTCTTATTTATAATTTACTCCAAAATGTTATCTATGTCAAGTACTTTTAAGAAACTTTTCAGCTGATTTTTACAAAAATCTTGCTTTCCATACACAAAAAATTGTTGCCTTTCTTCATTTTTATGTATCTGCCCCCGAAAATAAAGCCAAAGCCAAAGCCTGTTATAAGCTCTTTCCGACAAAAAGAAAAACCCTGCAATTAAGTAATTACAGGGCTATAAAGGATTTAAGATATTATTTCTGATTGAATTATTTTATAAAATATTAACTCCCAGTTCTCTTGCCTTCAGGAGATCCTCTTTTCTCCAAACTGAAACCTGAACCTCGCCGATATGAGCCTTTCTCAGGAAGTACATACAAATTCTTGACTGACCTATTCCTCCGCCGATTGTATAGGGCAGCCTTCTTTCCAAAATTGCCTTTTGGAAGGGCAGTTCGGCTCTTTCGGGGCAGCCTGCCTCCTTAAGCTGCTTCATAAGAGAAATTTCGTCAACTCTTATGCCCATTGAAGAAAGCTCAAAGGCAATGTCTAAAAGGGGATAATAAACCACAATGTCGCCGTTAAGCTCCCAGTCGTCATAGTCGGGGGCTCTTCCGTCGTGCTTTTCGCCGTTTGCAAGCAAGCCGCCTATTTTCATAACGAAAATTGCGCCCTTTTCCTTAGCCTCCAAATGCTCTCTTTCCTTTGGGGGTAAATCGGGATATTTTGCTTCAAGCTCACGGGTTGTAATAAAGCTTATTTCGTCCGGAAGCATAGGCTTAATATAGTCATATTCGGACGCCATAAATTTTTCAGTTCTCTTAAGGGCTGTATAAACCTTGTTTACTACGGATTTCAGTGTTTCCTCGTTTCTCTGCTCTCTTAAAATGATTTTTTCCCAGTCCCACTGGTCAACGAAAACTGAGTGAAGATTGTCTGTAATTTCGTCACGGCGGATAGCATTCATATCGGTGTAAAGCCCTTCACCAACTGAAAAGCCGTATTTTTCAAGAGCCATTCTCTTCCACTTGGCAAGGGAATGAACGATCTCAAAACGCTTATCTCCCATTTCAGCAACGTCAAAGTCTACAGGGCGCTCAACGCCGTTTAAGTTGTCGTTAAGTCCCGAAGCAGGGTCAACAAAAAGGGGAGCGGTTACTCTTGCAAGATTAAGCCGCTTTGAAAGCGCATTCTGAAAATGGTCTTTAACCTTTTTGATTGCTATTTGTGTTTCGTGAAGGTCAAGGGCTGACTTATAGCCCTCCGGAATATAAAAATTTTCCATAATATGTTTTCTCCTTTTATAGCTTTTGATTATAACTTGCAGTTATTAACTGTTCTGGGGAAGGGGATTACGTCTCTTATGTTTGTCATTCCCGTAAGATACATAACGGCTCTTTCGAAGCCCAAACCAAAGCCTGCGTGCTTGGCTGTGCCGTATTTTCTCAGGTCTGTATAGAACTCGTAGTCCTCTTTCTTAAGTCCCAGCTCTTCCATTCTTGCCATAAGAACGTCAAAGTCGTCCTCTCTTTGGCTTCCGCCGATGATTTCGCCTATTGCCGGAACGAGACAGTCCATAGCCGCTACGGTCTTTCCGTCGGGGTTAAGCTTCATATAGAAAGCCTTGATTTCCTTGGGGTAGTCAGTTACGAAAACAGGGCGTTTAAATACCTTTTCCGTCAAATATCTTTCGTGTTCTGTCTGAAGGTCGCTGCCCCACTGAACCTTATATTCGAATTTATCGTTGTTTTTCTCCAAAATTTCAATTGCCTCTGTGTAGGTTACGTGAGCAAATTCGGAGTTCAATACATTGTTAAGTCTTTCCAAAAGTCCCTTGTCAACGAAGGAGTTGAAGAAGTTCATTTCCTCCGGAGCATTTTCCAAAACATAAGAAATAATATATTTAAGCATATCCTCCGCAAGAGCCATATTGTCGTTTAAGTCTGCAAAGGCAATTTCAGGCTCGATCATCCAAAATTCCGCTGCGTGACGGGGAGTATTTGAATTTTCCGCTCTGAAAGTAGGTCCGAAGGTGTAAACCTTTTTGAATGCCATAGCGTAGGTTTCGACGTTTAACTGACCGCTGACCGTAAGGTTTGTCATTTTGTTGAAGAAGTCCTTGCTGTAGTCAACACTGCCTTCATCTGTTTTGGGCAGATTTTGAAGGTCAAGAGTTGTTACCTGAAACATTTCTCCTGCGCCTTCACAGTCGCTGCCTGTTATAATCGGTGTATGAACGTAAACAAAGCCTCTTTCCTGGAAGAAGCAGTGAATAGCATGGGCAATAAGTGAACGCACTCTGAAAACCGCCAAAAATGTATTAGTTCTTGGGCGTAAGTGTGCTATAGTACGAAGATATTCGAATGAGTGACGCTTTTTCTGAAGAGGGTAGTCTGCCGCAGCAAGCCCCTCGATTATAATTTCCTCAGCCTGAATTTCAAAGGGCTGTTTTGCGTTGGGGGTTTCCACAAGCTCACCTGTGACGGTGATAGCTGAACCCAGTGTTATTTTTGAGATTTCGGCAAAGTTTGAAAGGCTGTCATTATAGACAATCTGAAGTGGCTGAAAATAAGTTCCGTCATTTAAAACAATAAAGCCGAAGGTTTTGGAGTCTCTCTTGCTCCTGATCCAACCGCCCACAGTGACCTTTTTTCCCAAATAAGCGTCCCTGTTTAAAAATATTTCCTTAATGTCTGAATAATTCATAAAATTTTCCTCCTGAAACTCCTTATATTTTATTATTTTTGTTTTGAATTGCTTAAAGCTGTTGATAAGGCTCCCCTTGAGGGCGATAGTGTGACCACTCAAGGTTTTGTGAAGGCTCCCCTTGAGGGGAGCTGTCACACGGCAGTGTGACTGAGAGGTGATATATTTCTTTCTTGTAAAACTACTTTTTTTAGAGAACACCTCTCCGTCAGCTGCACTGATTTTTTACAAGAATCAGTGCGGTTGACACCTCCCCTCAAGGGGGGAGGCTTATCGGCTTCTTAAATTTTACATAATCAGCTCAAAGGGCCAGTCTATAAGACCGCCCATATCGTAAATGTGTTCATACCCCAAACTCTCCAAAATCTCGGCTGCCTGCTTTGCTCTTTTTCCGCTTCGGCAGTACACCATAATTTCGGCTTCTTTATCCGGCAGTCTTTCAGCCGCCGCCTCTTCAAGCCCGTCAAGGGGTATGTTCACAGCTCCGTCAATATAACATTCGTCAAATTCCTCCGGGGTTCTTACGTCAACGAGAATAAGTTCGGGCTTATCCTCCATAAGCTTTTTAGCCTCGGCATGGTTAAGCTTTATAATCATATGTTAATTCCCCTTTAAATCAAGCTCAACAGGGCAGTGATCCGACCCGAAAATATCGGTATGAATTTTTGCGTCCTCTACTCTGTCATTAAGGCTTTCCGACACAATAAAATAATCAATACGCCAGCCTGCGTTCTTCTCTCTGGCTTTGAAGCGGTAGCTCCACCAGGAATAAACGCTTTCCAAATCGGGATATAACAGACGGAATGTGTCAGTAAAGCCGCTTTCCAAAAGCTCTGTCATTTTCCCTCTTTCCTCGTCTGTAAAGCCTGCGTTTTTGCGGTTTGTTTTGGGGTTTTTAAGGTCGATTTCCTTATGAGCCACATTCAAGTCGCCGCAGTAAATAACGGGCTTTTTTTCTTCAAGCCTTTTAAAATATGCCCTTAGGTCGTCCTCCCACTTCATTCGGTAATCAAGCCTTTTAAGCCCGTCCTGTGAATTGGGAGTGTAACAGGTTACATAATAGAAGTCCTCCATTTCAAGGGTTATAAGCCGACCCTCTTTGTCGTGCTCTTCAAAGCCCATACCGTAGGCAACGTTTAAAGGCTTTTTTTTGGCGAAAACAGCCGTTCCCGAATAGCCCTTCTTTTCGGCGTAGTTCCAGTAGGCATAATATCCCTTCGGGGCAAAGTCAATCTGCCCCTCCTGAAGCTTTGTCTCCTGCAGTGAGAAAAAATCTGCGTCCGCTGCATTGAAAAAATCCTCAAAGCTTTTTGTCATACAGGCTCTCAGCCCGTTGACGTTCCAAGAAATCATTTTCATAAGACACCTCAAAAATTTTTATTATTTATATTTTTAATTGTAGTATTGGTTTATTATATCCCAGGCTTCGCTGTTTTCAAAGCCCCGTCTCCAAAAGCTTACGCCTCCGCAGCCGTATTTTTGGCTCAGCTCAAGCCTTGCCCTAAGCGAGGTTTCGTCCTCAAGCCAAATTTTGACCGTGTTGCCTCCGTAGGGGTATTCGCCGTAGTTCTGACCTGTTTCCTCGTCATAGACTACTTCTGCTCCGTTGTCGGCTAAAAGCTTTTGGGCGCTGTCCATACCATAGGCATTGTTTGCGGCTATATATCCCGCTGAAGTAACGTGCCAAGCCCTTGTGTAAAAGGGACAGCCGAAAATAAGCTTGTCGGAATCCATTATTTCAACAGCTTCTTCAAGCCAGCTTTCAGCCCAGGGGAGCGATGAAACAGACCCGGCTGTTGTGTCTGTGGAATAATGTTCATCATATGCCATCATAATAACATAGTCGCAGATTTCTCCCATATCCGCCATATGATATTTTTCATTATACGCCGCCGGAACAAAAGTATCAACAGAAACTGTCAAATTCATATCGTGAAATGCGTCAGCGAGCTTTTTCATAAACTCAACATAGGCTTCTCCATCGTCTGAATATATTGTCTCAAAATCCACATTAATTCCGTCAATTCCCATATCAACACAATAGCCCAATAGGTCGGTTATAATTTTGTTAACGGCAGCTTCATTGTTTAAAAATGCCGTTGTAATGTTGGGGTCGAAGCTGTTTGTAACAAGCCCCCACACCTCATAGCCTTCACTGTGCGCCCAGTCTGCATAGCTTTTTTTGGCTATGCTTTTTACTGTTCCGCTTCCGTCCGTAATTTCAAACCAGGTGGGGCAGATTACGTCAAGCCCATCAACGGGTATTCGCTTGCTGTCTGAGTCGTTGCTTTCATATGAGCTTATGGTATCCCACAGAATTTTAAGACCCTTTGTCTTTTTGGGAGTGCTGAAAACAGGTGCTTTTTTCTCTGTTGTTGTTTCCGCAACAGCTTCTTTAACAGTGTCAGAACCGTTCTTTGAAGTCTGATAAACAATGCTTACTGTTCTTGTTGAATTGTCAAAGCCGACATTCGCCCCCAAGCCCTCAGCTACAGCCCTTACGGGAATCATTGTATAGCCGTTTACTATCATAGAGGCTGCATTGACGGTCAGGGGACTTCCGTTTTTATAAATTGTTTTTGAACCTACGGGAATAACAATTACGGTTTCGCTGTTTTTAACAGTGACCTCTCTGCTGTCATTGTCCCAGCTTATCGAACAGTCCAAATATTCAAAAACGTCTCTTGCACAGACCAAAACGCTGTCATTCATAACGAGGGGAATTATAGTGTAGCTGTTAAGGCTTTCGCCGTTTATTGAAATATAAACGGCTTCCGCTTCATAATCGTGCATAGCTCCGTTATAATTAAGCCTTGTTCTTATTATGTCATTTGCGCAAAAGCCGTAAACAGGCATAAGCAATGCTGTTAAAATTATAAGCAGACAAAAAACCGCTTTTTTCATATAAGTTCACTCCGTTTAGTTATAAGCTTCGAAAAGTTCCGTAATAACTGTCATTTCTTCAATATCCGTCACAAAGCCGTTTTCCTCTTGGGGAAGAGTGATTTCAGTGTCAATTCCCAAAACCTTAACTGCATTTGCAACAATTTCTTCCAAAGCCTCACAGGTCAAAAGATTTTCAGGGTAGTAGCAGTTGTTTTCATCACCGATTGCTATGTTAAATTCCTTAAGTGTACCGCAAGCCGAAATATAGCTTCTGCCCATAGGCATATCAGAGAAGTTATAAAGCCCTGCGCCCTTTAAATTAAGGGCAGTTACCAAATCCTCTGCAAACTCTCCTCTTGTTGCATAGTTTGTCTCTTCATCGGGCACATCTATGTAAGACTTAAATGTTGAGCTTGAATATTTCATTGCGCTTAAAAAGCTCTTAGCGGCGGCTCTTGCGCCTATTTCGCTTAAAGCACCGTTTACAAGACCGTTTTCGTCGTAGGCATTATAAATTTTAGAGCCTTCTTTACCTGCTTCTTTATACATTGCGGCAGTGTTCTCCGTCATATTGCAGAAATAGAGAGAATACTTGCTTACAAGCTCACGCACTGCATCGCAGTAACCGCCATCTGTATATTCAAATTCGCCGTTTTCAAAGTTGTAGGCTGAAATGGGCGTAATCAAGATGGGCACTGCGTTCTTATCCTTAATTGGCTTTATGTAATATTCATAGAGATAATACTCAAAGCTTCCTGTAACTGTCTCGTCCCCTGTGGGAGAAGCGTAGCCGTCGCCCGTTAAGCCGTCATTTGTTCCGAAATGAATTACAACATAGTCTCCGGCTTCGATATTGTTGAAAAGCTCGGCATACTGAGGTGTATCGATATAGCTTTTTGCGCTTGCACCGCTGACGCCCATAGGCTTAACGGTAATCAGCGGAGAAAGGTATTCGCTTAAATATTCCGTAAAGGAAGCCCTTTTAATTCTGTCTGTGGAAATTCCGCTTAAATCCGCCGCATATTCGTCGCCTACAACATAAAGGTCTGCACTCTTCAATCCGTCTGTTCTTTCAACATCTGCTGTTGAAGGGGTTACATAGTCTTCAAGACCTATAGAAGCTTCTTTAACAGCCTCGGCAAACTTGCTTGCTATAATGTTAGCCCCGAATTTGTTATAGTGGGTCAAATCCACAGAGCCGTCAGCCTTAATGTTTGCAAGACCCTGAACCATAAGAACACCGTAGCTTTCATAGAGATCCTTTGTTACCTCATAAAAGTCAATAACGTCGCAGCCTGTTTCTTCGGCAACCTGTAAAATAACCTTAATATATCCGTCATTTTCGCCGTGGTGGGGAGTGATTTTTCCGTTCTCGTCAAAGAAAACACGGCAGATAGGCGTCAGAAGAACAGGTGTTGCTCCTGTTTCGCTTATTCTCTTAACATATTCCTGAATGTACCACTTAAATGTTCCGCCCTCATAGGGGTAGTAGGTTTCGCCGTAGGGATAGTCTGTTTCGCCGTAGCAGTCTATAAGCACCTGGGGAGTGGCCACAGCCGTAGGTCTGACCGAGGGATAAACTCCCTCTGCGTCAGGCTCGCCCAAAGCGACTGAATATTCAAGTCTGTAGTTATCCTCGGTCTGACCGTCGTTTATACCGAACTGAATGAAAACATAGTCGCCTTCTTTGGCTTCTTCACATATTTCATCAAGTCTGCCTTGGTTCATAAATGAACGTGAGCTTCTTCCACCTTCAGCCTTGTTTATAATTTCAACATCGTCGCTGAAGTAGTAGGGGAGATATTCGCCCCAGCCGCCGATTGTGTTGTCATCGCCGTAGTCTTTGGCTGTAGAGTCACCGGCAATAAAAAGCTTAACCTTGTCACTGTCATCAGCCTTTTCTTCATCCGCAAATACATTTATATAGTCAACTAAAATTCCGTCCTGCTTTCCGTAGACCTCTAAAGCGGCTGTTCCTCCCGAAAGAGCAGAATCCCAGTCTGAGGTAATGGTTGAAAGAACCTTTCCTGTTTCTTCAATGGCAAGCTTTGCGGTAATTGTGCTTCCTGACTTTGTAACATATATTTTAATGAAGGGGTTGTCCTCACCGCTGTTTTGTGGAACGTTGTCCTTCATTGAGCTTTCGTCAAGGGCAAGAGTTTCCTCAACGCCGTTTACGGCTTTAATTAAGTACCATCTCAGGGAGTTTGTGTTGCCCCCTCTTGTTATTCTTATTTTATAATAATTATTGCTGTCAACAAGGCTTAAGAAAATATCTTCATAGCTGTCCCCGGAAAGACCGTCAACCTCGGGGTTAAATCTTTGTCTTACAACGGCATTAAAATCGCCTGAACAAATGTTTTCCGAGAAAACAAGCCTGTCTGAAGCTGTGTTTGTTTCGCTGTCCCCTGTAATAAGACTGTTGTCATAGTCTGAAACAAGCTTAAAAGTGCCGGAGGTTATGTTTTTGTCGGAAAGGTCTGAAAAGCTTTCCTTAAGAAGGGCTTTGATTTCGCCGCTGACGGGCTCTTCTGAAACGTAAGAGACTGTTTCGCCTACAGCTCCGTAGCTTGAAGTTGTTTCCGGGATAACCTGAAATTTTATATATGAACCGGCTTCGTTGGCGGTTACTATATATTCCTTAAAGCTTGATCCTCTGCCTTCGCTGAGAATATATTCCTCTCCTGTTTCGCTGTCAACTGCGCTCCACCTTAAGAGACTGTTGTCGTTTGCTTCGTCTGTTTTTGAAACAAAGCCGTAGGAGGCTCTGAGCCTGTCCCCGACGTCAAGAGTTGAGCCGTAGTCAAAGCTTACGTCAACAGCTTCCGGGGGAAGGGTTCTTGCCGCTGTTACGTTTACCTTTGTACTGCCTGACATTCCGTTTGAAAGAGCCGCCGTAATGTATGCACTGCCTATGCCTACTGCATTGATTTTGCCATTTGCATCAACAGCGGCAACGGCTTCATTGTCGGAAGAAAATGAAACAGAAGCGCTTGAACCCGAAGGAAGGGCATATGTTACAAGCTCCGCACTTTCTCCCAAGGGTATTGAAATTTCATATTCGCCCAAAGTAACCTCAGCGGCAGGGTAGCCGTTTACTGCGTCAAAGTTATCGGGGTTCCAAAGATTGTCTCCTCTTAAAATGTTGAAGGGCTTAAAGCTTTCAGCCTGTTCCGCTGTCAAAATTTTTACATAGCCGGCTCTTACCGATGTGTCCTCGGGGTTTGAGCCAACCTTGTTGTTATATTCATAAAATCTCAGCTTTTCAATCTGTGTGTTTTCGTTCCAAAGAGCAAATCCGTCGCTGTTTAAAACAGAAGGAAGCTCCGAATTAATAATAGCCACGCTTGAGCCGCAGATAGGGTGGTCTGCGTCGCACTGCCAGGGTCTGCCCAAATAAATTTTATCGGCGTCCTCAGCGGTATAAGCCTTGTCCACACTGAAACGGCAGTTATCGAAAACATAGCCTGCGTTATAGAGAGTAGTGTTGGCTGCTGTGAAATATCCGCCGCCGTCACGATAAGCCATAAAAATGTCGCAGTCATAGAAATAAGCAGTTCCGTCGCCGAAAATAAAGTCAACGGTTCCCTCAACGTAACACCCCTTAAGATAGACCCTTACGGCGTTGGCGCTGCCCCTTACGTCTGCTCCCTTTGAAGCACCCTTTAAGTAGAGGGTGTCCTGTCTGCCCAAAAAGCGGCAGTCCTCAAATGTTACCATATCCGAAAGGCTCACCAAAGCCACAGCCTGTGAATATTCCTCCTCCTGATAAAGATTGTAGGAGTTTTGGAAGGTGACGTTTTTGGCTGAGAAGCCTACGGCATCGGCAGTAATTGTGACTGAGGCGGTTTTTTCCGTTCCGGCTCTTTTTGACGTGTCGGTGTGGCCTACTGACTTGTCATAGGTTATAACAACGTCCTCTGCGTCGCCTTTGCCCACGAAATTGACATAAGGTGTGTCTACCGAAATAAACTCCTCATATGTTCCGGGGCTGATTTCAATTGTGTAGGGGGTTGTTTTTGTGGGGGTATAGTCCACCGCCGCCAAAGCCTCGGTTATTGTGGCGTAGTCCTTGCCGTTGCCTACTGTGACAGTTTTGCCCTGTGCGCCCTGTGCGCTTAAAACGCCGGTACTGCCGAAACACATAACAGCCGCCATAGCTGAACAGCATATTCTCTTTAACATTTTAAATTTTTTCATATTTCAAAACCTCCGAACAAACAGCTTTTTTCCGTAAAAACCATATATAAATTTTATTATAACACATTTTTTCATTATATGGAATAACAAACTTGCATTTTTAGTAAAAAAATAATAGTAATAACGTGCAACTATATAGAGCAAAAAATTCTGCCAAGCGATTTTCAGCTTGACAGGAATCAATCGTTGTGTTATTATAAAAATACAAAAGGGAATAACTGTAGGCAGTTATTCCTCACCTAACGATTTTTATAAAAATGACCGTCATGGATTGGACAGCCCGACGGTCATTTTTTTGTTATGTTTCGGATTATTATTTTTATAATATTTATGACCACTGCAATAATTACATCAAGTACATATACATCGTAAATAATCTGTACCATAGACAAACACCTCCTATTCATCACATAATTCCGAAGATAACTGCTTAAATCATAAGCATCACCTCTTTCGTATGTAATAGGAAGGTGAGGAACAAAACAACCGCTCTTCATAACTTTTGCTTTACGTAAAAGCCGAGTACTAATTTTTTCTTCAAAAAAAATTTCTATACCTGTCCCGATTTCTTTTGGGTTTCAGTCATTCCCTTTTGCCGAACCTCTGTCAAAAGACAAGAAATTCTTGACATAAATTATAACACATCATTGCAGATAAAACAACAAAAAAATTGTGATTTTTCGTTTGTTTCGAAAAAATTTATAAAAGAAAGAAAGGATATGTCCGTGCGGCAGACATATCCTTTACGTTTATACATAATAGAAAGGGAGAAAAAATTATGAAACGTAAACTTTTTTGTTTACAATACACACTATATACTAAATTTATTAAAATGCAATTATTAAAATATGAATAATTGTTAAATTTATCCTTTTAAGATTTTTTTAAGCTGACAGCATTGCCCTCAAGGGAAACCTAAAGAAAAACCCCGAAGGGCTTAATTGAAAAGCTCTTCGGGGCAGTTATATTTTATAATATTATCAGCTGTCTGATTTTGCGCTGTAAAGTGTTGCTATATTTGCAGCATTTTGCATCTCGCCGGTAGATATGGCTGAAGTGGCTATATTCTCTGTTATAAAGGAGACAATTTTAATTTCAGGTTTTGTATATTCTCTTCTCATTGTATAATTCCCTCCTTTAATCACTCAGATACACTTGATGAACTGTCGTCTGAACCGCCGTCATCTGAACCGCCGTCGTCTGAACCTCCCACATCTAAACAGCAAACGTCAAAACATGACTCTTATAAAAAGCTACAAACCCAAGAAACTAACAAGTATATGCGAAGGCGGTAGAGGGGGGT
>JAJPZT010000070.1:11092-24326 GCA_021204175.1 Clostridiales bacterium
TATTATTCTGCTTTTTTTTATTCTTATTCTATTGAACCCTCTTCTTATGAATCTCCGTCATCTGAACCGCCGTCTGATGAACCATCGTCATCTGACCCGTCACTATCTTCGGAATCCTCATCTGAAGCTTCATCATCAGTTAATTGTTCATTATCTGTTGTATCGGAAATTTCTTCCTCGGCATCTGTTGCTACAGAACCCAGTGTTTCGAGTACTGCTGAATCGGCAATTACTGCTTCGCCTTCTGATGCTTCGGTTTCTATTAGTTCATCACCTGTTTCTTCACCAGCCGCTTCGTTAGCTGTTGTCATTATATTGTTTGTTCCTTCTGTTTCTTCTTCCTCTGTCGAATTAGGAGTAAATTCA
Organism: Clostridiales bacterium; assembly: GCA_021204175.1. Classification (GTDB taxonomy): domain Bacteria; phylum Bacillota; class Clostridia; order Lachnospirales; family CAG-274; genus JAJQCI01. Next base: position 11,459 of record JAJPZT010000070.1, read on the forward strand.
ATACTAAGACTGTCTGCCGATAAATTCGGACCTAAAATATAAGCTACAATATATTTACACGTAGCGGCAGTTGCCTCGTCTGCGGTTATAAGATCAGTATATTCGGAAATAGCTTTGTCTGAACTTCCGTCACCGTCTGTATCTACACCTTCATATACTGTGTAGCCGGTTGCTATTTCTGTGTCGTCTTCATAAATTGAATATGATGAGCTGCCTGACTGCTGTTCGTCTGTTATTCCGAAATAAACGTATGTAGGAGTTGTTGTTTCCTCCTCTTCGGTTGTGGTAACAAGCCCCAGTAAGTAATAGCAATAATTACTGTCGCAAGTTAATGTGTATGTATTTCCGGCAGTAAGATTAGAAAAGCTTATAAGTGCGCCGCTTGCAGCTGCTACAGTATTTGATACACTATCAAAGGATTCGCTTGTATCAGATGATGTAAATTTGTATTCTCTACTGGAACCACTATCGTTGGTTGAACTTACAACAGCATAAAAAGTTGCCGAATCTACATTGTTTGGAACAGTAATTGTGATTGTATGCCCTTCATCGCCACTAGCAGTTTGGAGTCTGTTAGCGAGACTATATGTGCCAACATTTGAAATAGTTATGCCAGATACAGTACCACTATTCTTATAGCTTCCGTCAGTGAAAGAGAATACTCCGCAAGCACTTGTTTTGCCTGATGAATAATATTCTTTGGTGATTGTTGCAGTAGATAATTCATCTGCCGCTGTTTCAGTGCTTATAAAGTAAAGATATGCATTTACGGTGGAATCACCTGTATCACCGGTGTCGCCTGTATCGCCGCCTGAACTTGAGCTTTCTGTAACTGTAATTGTAAGTTCGTTCGAAGTGTAGGTAGTGTTATCAACGGTAATTGAAGCTGTGATTACAGTAGTACCGGCTGCTAAACCTGTAACGGTTGCTGTTGTGACATCAGATTCATCGGCTGCAACTGTCGCTGCACTTTCATTGCTTGATGTCCACTTAACTTCATCGACATCTGCACCAGTTATAGTTGCTGAAATTGTGGTAGAATTTCCGGCTTCAATAGCAGCATTATCTGTGCTGATTGAAATGTCCGGAGTAGTAGTTGTGCCGCCGCTTTCATCGCTTGAGGTTACTGTAATTGAAGCATAAAATACTGAACTTTTAGTAGAATCTGAGGTAGTGAAGATATAATATGTGCCTGCTTCTTCAACCGCTGAGAATTTAACCTCTCCTGCTAAAGTTTTACCGGCAGTTGCTGATGCAGTTTGACCGATAGATTGTGCTTTTGTGGTACTGTTTGTAAGCCTTAAACTCGCAGTACTGGCATTATTTCCGTCATCCATATAAGTTGTGACAGATACTATATCTCCCGCTGCAAGAGTTAATGAACAATAATAATTATTTGTGGGATCATCATTACTGTTTTTATCGAATTTAAAAGTATTGACATTAGAATAAGTTTTACTACCGTTATGAACAACTGTAAGACCGTTGTCAGTATAAGTAGTGCTTACAGTGGTATTAGATGTCCAAGGTGATGTATTAAAATTCCAAGTTGTTGTAGTGTCAGCAAAAACCGTACTGACATTCATAACCATAATACATGAGCAGAGCATTGCCAAAGACAAAACTGTGCTTAGAAGTCGTTTAAAGGACTTTTTTGTTTTCTTATTTGTTAGTGAGGGGGGGGGTAATTGAATATCCGTCCCTTTGTTTTACGGATTCTCTCATTTTGTTGTTTTCCTCCTTTTCGTTTCGCCGCCGAATCGTTGGCGGTGAATACAGGCTTTTTCGCTGTTTTGGCTATAATCCGAAAGGCGGGGCTTAGGCTGTTTCTTAAAATTAAACCCTTAACCGAAGTGCCTTTTGCCCTAAACGGCGCAAAAGCAGTTTAATGTGTGCCGGTGTGATTAAAGTAAAAATCTAAAAATCACACCAAAAAATAAAACATCGTTAAGCGGAGCATTTTTATATATTATTCACAAAATAAAAACGCCCTCGCAAAACTCCTTATATATAATTTACTCCAAAATGTTATTTATGTCAAGAGCTTTTAAGAAACTTTTCAGCTTATTTTTACATAAATCTTGCTCCTGCCGCATATAAATTTGTTACACATCCCAATTTTTCAGTATTTAACCCAAAAATAAATTCATTGCTTCTTTTTCATACATAACATAAAAGGGCTTTTCTCAAAAGCCAATTAAAACCTTTAAGAAAAGCCCGTTTTTTATGGAGATGAGGGGAATTGAACCCCTGTCCGAAAACCCGTCGGACAGAAACTCTACCATTATAGTCTGCTCATTTAAATTCCGAAGGCAGACGCCGAGAGACAGGCTCAAGACTTCGTAGGCTTAATGGGTGCTTTTCCTTACGCAAAGCCGATAGTAAGAAAGGTTGCTCACATTGTCGATGCTCCGAGCCGAAGGCGTGAGAACCCCCGGAGGAACAGCTGCCGCTAATTAGGCAGCGTAAGCAAAATTATCGTTGTCGATTAATTTTAAAAAAGTTTGGGTTCTTAAGGAATTACCCGTTTCCAATGGCTATTCCGTCTTTCAAAATCCCCGTCGAAACCATTACATCCCCTAACAGGCAAGGACAAAGGGCATAAAGCCCGATTTCAAGTCTTTGCCTTTTAAGTATTAAGATTATATCACGAAATTTTATTTAAAGCAACCTGTTTTTGTTGCTTAATTCTTACATTTTTGTTTCATTTGAGTCATAAAATTACATTAAAGCCACGCTTTTTAAGGGCGGCTTCGGCGCTGACCAAAGCGGAGTGAGACTCTAAGGAAATGTTCATAACGCCCTCCGAATAATCACGGTTGTTGATGATGCCCAAATTCTTAATGTTTATGTTGAGTACGCTTAAGATAACGGCTACCTCGGCAATTGCACCGGGACGGTCGGAAATATCCACCTTAAAATCGAAGGTTTTGCAGAAGCCTCTGCCGCCGCCAGTGCTAAATGAATCTCTGTATTCCTTGGCGTCCTTAAACATTGAGGAAACGTCCTCGGTTTTGCGGCTTTCCACCGCTTTTTTGAAGTCGTTTATTTTATCGGAAAATACGGAGAGAACCTTCAGGATTTCGTCTCTGTTTTCAGAGCAGATACCGCTCCACATTTCAGAGCTTGAGGAAGCTATTCTCGTTATGTCCTTAAAGCCTCCTGCTGCAAGCTCGTGCATATTTCCGTCATCGTCGAGACTGCTGACTGTGTTTACCAAAGCGGCGGCAATAATATGAGGAACGTGGCTTACAGCCGCCACAATGTGGTCGTGCTTATATGGGTCAATAACAAAGGGAATTGCCCCTATATCGGTTACGAGATTTTTATAGCTTTCCACCAGTTCGGGGCTGACATTAGGGGAGGGGGTTATTATATAAAATGCGTTTTCATACAAATCCTCTTTTGCCGCCTGAAAGCCTGTTTTTTCTGAGCCTGCCATAGGGTGACCCCCTATGTAGTTTATACCCTTAAGCTCCGAAAGCTCCTTATAGATTTCGCCCTTTGTACTGCCTGCGTCGGTTAAAATACAGCCGTTTTTGATTATGGGAGCAAGCTGTTCTGCATAAGAGCAAATTTTATCAACCGGGGTACAGAGAAAAACTATGTCGCAGTCCGAGAAAACCGATAAATCAGTGTTTGAATATGCGGACAGAACCCCTTGTTCAAGTGCCTCAGCCATAGGCTTTTCGCTTCTGCTGTAGGCGCAGACCTCCATTCCGCATCTGTTTTTTAATGCAAGGGCAATTGAACCGCCTATGAGACCAAAGCCCAAAATACCTGCCTTTTTCATTTAAAAAATCCTTTCTTCAAGCTGAACTATGGGCTTGATTGCTTCCATAAGGCTCTTAAAATCTTCAAAGTCCAAAGCCTGAGAGCTGTTTGTTGAGGAGTTTACGGGAGTGGGGTGAACCTCTATAACAAGTCCGTCTGCTCCCACTGCCGCCGCTGCTTTTGCAAGGGGCTTAATGCATTCCTTAACAAAGGCTGCATGGCTGGGGTCAATTACTACAGGCAAATGTGACTTTGATTTGATTACGGGAACGGCACTTAAGTCAAGAGTATATCTTGTGGAAGTCTCATAGGTTCTCATACCTCTGCAGCAGAGAATGACCTTTTCGTTGCCGTTTGACATAATATATTCAGCCGAGTTTAAAAGCTCGTCAACTGTTGCCGCAAGACCCTTATAGAGAATAATCGGTTTCTTTGTTTCGGCACATTCCTTAAGTATTCCGTAATTTTCCATATTTGAAGAGCCTACAATAAGAATATCGCAGACCTCAGCCGCTTCTTTAACAAGTGACTCTCTTCTGACCTCAGCCGCAAGCTTAATATCCGTTTTTGACTTGACCTCTCTGAGTATTTCGCATGTATCATGAGTATAAACACCGCAGCGGAGAACCTTTGCTCCCGACGCTTTAACCTCTTCAGCAATCTGTAAAAGCTGCTCTGCCGAGTCAGCGGCGCAAGGTCCTGCTATAACTGTAAAATTGTCTACAGAAAATTTAACTCCGCCGGCGTCTATAACTGTAGGCTCGGTTCTGAATTTTTTGTTTGCAAGCTTATAGCTTTCCGTAACATGAACAAGCTTGTCTACACCGGGAAAAAGCCTTGTTGTGTCGGGAACTTTCTTCTTGTCGCCGATTATGCCTATTATGGTAATGCTTTTGCCCTGTGAGAGGTGGGTGTTAAGCCCCAGACTTTCAATGTAGTTTTTTACGTTTTTTATGTTTTCCTCCGTTGCGGAGGGCTTCATAACAATAATCATTAAAATCTGCCTTTCTTTATAATCTTTATATTATTATTTTTATATCATTTTACTCTAAATCTGTTTCAATGTCAATAGCTTTCTTTATCACTTTAACGTTTTAAAGTGAAAAGCGGCAGCCATAGGCTAAAATTTAGGCAAAAAAAGGTATATATCTTGAAAAATATATTGATTTTTTTTGAAAAAATAGTATAATTAAAGTCCTAAGCAGGTTTTATTTTTTGCTTAAGACTTAAATCGGGCTATATGCAAATAAGGAGGCTAAAATGCGCAAATTAATCAGCTTGAAAAATCTTTCAAAGGATTTTGACGGGGTGCCTGTGCTTAAGGGCATCAACTTGGATATTTACGAAAACGAGTTTTTAACTCTTTTGGGGCCCAGCGGCTGCGGAAAAACCACCATTTTAAGAATTATAGGGGGCTTTATTCAGCAGAGCAGGGGAGAGGTTTATTTTGACGATAAGGAAATAAGCTCACTTCCCCCCTATAAGAGAGAAATCAATACAATCTTTCAAAAGTACGCACTGTTCCCCCATATGAATGTTTATGACAACATAGCCTTTGGGCTTAAAATCAAAAAAGAGCCTAAAGACATTATTGAACAAAAGGTTATGAGAATGTTAAAGCTTGTGGGGCTTGAGGGCTTTGAAAAGCGTTCGGTCAATGAAATGTCCGGCGGTCAGCAGCAGAGAGTTGCCATTGCCCGAGCCCTGGTAAATGAGCCGAAGGTGCTTCTTCTTGACGAGCCTTTGGGTGCTCTTGACCTTAAGCTTCGAAAGGAAATGCAGAAGGAGCTTAAGAAAATTCAGCAGGAGGTGGGCATAACCTTTATTTTCGTTACCCACGATCAGGAAGAGGCTCTGACTATGTCAGACAAAATCGTTGTTATGAACAACGGTGAAATCCTACAGGTGGGAACTCCGGAACAGGTCTACAACGAGCCTAAAAACCGCTTTGCCGCCAACTTTATAGGCGAAAGCAATATTATAGAAGGCACTATGCCTGAGGACAGGCGTGTTTCCTTCGGCGACAGGGTTTTCGACTGTGTTGACGGCGGCTTTGCCCCAAACGAAAAGGTAGACGTTGTTATAAGACCCGAGGACATTGACATTGTTAAGCCCGGCGAAGGTAAGTTCGGCGGCGTTGTTAAGTCCGTAAACTTTAAGGGCATATTCTACGAGACGGTTGTTGAGGTAAGAAAGGGAACTGAGATCAAGGTAGAAATGCACGTTTCCGACGAAAAGCCCGTTTTCAACCACAGAGCTAACGAAAAAATAAGCGCAAACGATTTTTATTTGGATATAGAAGATATAAAAGAGCTTAAAAAAGCCGATATTATAGCAAGAGCCGACGCTCAGGCTTGGAATCCGGACACAGACGAGTGGATTTCCATAAACAAGGTGGAATATTCAATTGACGAGAAAAACGGTGTCTATCCCGTAACATTCTACACTGCTGCCGGGACGAACATTACCGTAAATATGGTTGTGGATGAGGTAAACAAGGTTGTCAGCGAGAGATACGGCGAAGAAATTTATGCTGTTAATTTCTTCAAAAGCATAGATGAAATAAAGGAAAGCGTTGCTCTTGAAACAGACCTTAAAACATGGGCTAATGCTCAGGCTTGGATTTTGGAGGAAAACATACAGGTTGAAATAACAGACGTTTTATACGACTTCGATCCTGAAAACATAACCCCCGGAGTTTATGAGGTTATTTTCAGAACGACAGGCTACGAATTTTTGATTACCACAACGGACGAATATAAGCCCGGTGAAATTGTGGGCTTAGACTTCGGAGCAGACGATATTCACATTATGCACAGGGAGGGGTAGGTATGAGACGGTTTAAAATAATGGTTTACCCTTATGCTTTGTGGGCGTTTGTTTTGATTGTTATTCCTATGATAATGATAGCCCTCTACGCCTTTACGGAAAAGGGAAACGACGTTATGACATTTAAGTTCACCCTTGAAAACTTTATGCAGTTTTTCGAGGACGCCGTTTTCTTAAACGTAATGAAGCGTTCCCTGTTTATAGCCCTTATAACAACTGTGATTTGTATTATTTTGGGCTACCCCTGCGCATATATTATAGCAGGCATTACAAGCGAAAAAAACAAGCTTATGATGGTTCTTCTTATAACTATCCCCACATGGATAAATATGCTTGTTAGAACCTATGCCTGGCTGGGCATTTTACAGGACAACGGTCTTTTTAACACAATTTTACAGGCTTTGAGCTTTCACGCAATTAAAATAATACATACGGATTTTGCCGTTGTTTTCGGAATGGTTTATAACTTCATTCCATTTATGATACTTCAGATTTATACGTCCCTGACCAAAATGGACAAAAGCTATCTTGAAGCGGCTGAAGATTTGGGGGCAAACAAGGTTCAAAGCTTTTTGAGAATTACTCTGCCTCTGTCTCTGCCGGGAATAATCAGCGGAATAACCCTTGTTTTTCTGCCGGCGGCTTCAAGCTTCTTTATTCCCAAGCTTTTAGGCGGCGGTCAGTATGTTCTTATTGGTAACGTAATCGAAAATCAGTTTTTGACTGCCGGAAACTGGAACTTTGGCTCGGCAGTTTCTCTGATTATGGCAGTGGTTATGCTGTTTTTGATGTGGCTTACAAAGAAGGCAGACAGAGACCCCTCTGCAGAAAGGGGGTTCTGATATGAACGAAAATAAAGTAATCAAAGAAAAGAAAAAAACAGGAGTTTTGGGAAAGGCTTACGTAGGGCTTCTGCTGATATTCTTCTACTTTCCCATAATTTACACAGTTGTTTTTTCGTTCAACTCCTCAAAGAGCCTAAGCGTTTTCAGCGGCTTTTCTCTTCGTTGGTATGAGAAAATGCTGAACGACAACTCTATGATAAACGCCATTTTCTACACTGTTTTCGTGGCGGTTGTTGCTACGGCGGTTTCCACCGTTGTGGGAACGCTTACGGCAATAGGCCTTTCGGGCAGCAGCAAGGTTTTGAAAATAGCCATAAACCAGATTAACAATCTGCCTATTTTGAACCCGGATATTGTGACAGCCATAGGTCTTTTAATGTTTTTCAGTGCCTTGACGGTTAAGAAGGGGCTTTTGACGCTTCTTCTTGCACACATTATGTTTTGCATACCTTATGTAATACTCAGCATAATGCCGAAGCTGCGAACCCTTGACCCCAATTTAGCCGACGCCGCAATGGATTTGGGCTGTACGCCCTTTCAGGCTTTGGTTAAGGTCATAGTGCCGGAAATTATGCCGGGGATAATGTCAGGAGCATTAATAGCCTTCACAATGTCCTTTGACGATTTCGTAATTTCCTATTTTGTAACGGGAAACGGCGTAAACAACATTTCAATTATGGTTTACACTATGAGCAAGAGAATAAACCCCTCAATCAATGCTCTTTCAACCATTATTATAGCAATTATAACAATAGGGCTGCTTGTGGCGAACATTCTGCCCGTAATTAAAGAGAAAAAGGAGAAAACAAAATGAAAAAAAGATTTTTTGCCGCTGTTTTAGGTGTGGCTTTGGCAATGACAGCCGTTACGGGCTGCGGGAGCTCAGGCTCGGAGGAGGCTGTAGCTAAATACGGCTCTGACACATTAAAGGTTTTTAACTGGGGCGAATACATCGGCGAGGACGTTATCAGCGGCTTTGAAGATGAGTTCGGCGTAACGGTTATTTATGAGCTTTTCGACTCAAACGAAATGATGTATACTAAGATAGCAGCAGGGGACAGCTATGACGTGCTTATTCCCTCCGACTATATGATAGAACGCCTTATGAATGAGGGCAGCCTTCAGCCCCTTGACAAGAGCCTTATTCCCAATCTTTCTTTTTTGACTGAGGACGTTATAGGGCTTGATTTCGACCCGGCTCAGACCTATTCAGTGCCTTATTTCTACGGCAGTGTGGGCATTGTCTACAACAAAAACAATGTTCCTTTAGAGCTTTTGGAGGAACAGGGCTGGGATATTCTCAAAAACACAGACTACAAGGGCAGCGTTTATATGTATGACTCCGAAAGAGATTCCTTTATGGTTGCCCTTAAGGCTTTGGGCTATTCTATGAACACAGAAAACGAGGACGAAATAGAGGAAGCTTATCAGTGGCTTTTGGAGCTTAACTCCACAATGGAGCCCGCCTACGTAACCGACGAGGTTATCGACGCTATGGCAGGGGGAGTTAAAGACTTGGCTGTTGTTTACAGCGGCGACGCAGCCTATATACTTTCCGAAAATGAGGATATGGGTTACTTTACTCCCAATCAGGGAACTAACATTTGGTGCGACGCAATGGTTATTCCCGAAAATGCGGAAAATCCGGCTCTTGCACACGAGTTTATAAACTACTGCTTAAGCTATGACGCAGCCTATGACAACACTGTCACCGTCGGCTATACCTCAACCAATGACGAGGTTAAAAACGATATGGCGTCCGAAGGCGGCGACTTCTATGAAAACGAGGCTTATATTCCCCGTTCAGGCTATGACCTTGACGAGGTTTTCCACGATAACCAGCTTCTGAGAGAAAAGCTTTCAGCTCTTTGGATAAAGGTTAAATCCGCCGAGTCATAAAAGTCAAACTATTATAAAACACATATTGCAATAAAGTAAAAACCCTTTTGCCCAAAAAGACAAGAGGGTTTTGTTTTTTTGCCGCAAAATGCAGCTCTTTATAAATAAATTTTTGTGAACTGCTGTATTCAGTTCATTAGCCTTTCATCTGCACAGCTTTATTTTTTTCTTTGTTCTTAAAACTATAAGCACTGCCGCTGTCAGTTTCAGTTTCAGCCTGTTTTTTAAATTTGCTTGTATAAGGATTTTTTCTCGGATTTAAGTTTTCAATATCGTATTCATCTCTCACAGCTATGACCTCCTTGTTTTTAAGCATAATGCAATTTAAGATTGTTAAGTTCAATACTTACTTATTTCTCTTTTTTAAATCTTATCATATCCACAATTATATGTCAAAATTTTTTTCATATGAAATTTTGTTTTTTTTATTAAAAAAGATTGCTTTTAATAAAACAATATGCTATAATGTTAAAGAAATTAAAACTTTCTGAAAAATAAAAAATGTTATTTTGTGTGAGGTGTTATGATGTCAATAAGAGAATTAAAAAAAGAAGCACGAAAAAATTTGAAGTCAAATAATGAAAATATTGGAGTTGTCAGCTTAATATACCTTGCAGCAGCCTTTTTGGCAGTCTATCTTTCGGCAAGCTCGATCCCTTATATTTTTTACGGAATTTGGCTCTGCTGCTTTGCTTTTATGGGACCTATCGATATTGGAAAAGCCGGTGTGAGCTTAGAGCTTTGCAGAATTAAATCAGGCTGCTCCGCAGATGTATTCAGGTATTTTGATAATGAGGCATACAGAAGACGCAAATGGGCTTATTTCAGAAAATATGCCGCAGTCTCTTTCTTTTTCTTCGGCTTTTGCTGCTGTTTGGTTTTAATCGTTTCTTGGATATTTTCCGATTTAGGCGCAAACGAATTTAAGACTGTTGCCGAAAACGGCATAGTACTCGGCGTAGGCGGAGAATCTAAGCATTATTCCTATTTTGCACCTGTAATTTTTATGATATTTTCGCTTATAATGTTCGTGCTTGTTTTGGCAAAATATGTTTTTGTGGAATGCGTTTTTGCAGACGAATGTGAAAAATCCGCAAATGACAGAACATTTACAACAGACGATTTAACCGAGCGTGTACTAGATATAAACAACAGATTTTTGGATTATAATTATTTGAAGATAGTAAAGCTAATTTTATCCTTTTGGCTTGATTTTTTGTTTTCGGTAATAACCTGTGGCTTGGGTTTTATTCTTTTAATTCCCTATTTTGACGAGACAGTGGCAGTAGTATATACGGAGGAAAAGAATAAATACGAAGGATTTTATGATGAGATAACAATATAAAAGAAGCCTTGACTTAAAGAACAATAGAAGCCCCTCATTGCTAAAAAATGAGGGACTTTTATTTTTTGATGTAAAAAATATTATTTTCAGTAATTTGAGATAATCTTAAGAATATCGAAAGGACTTAATGCTTCAACAGGACTTTCAGTCGAAGCTATGAAATCCTTATCTCGGGTAACGATATAATCAGCTCCGGAATTTAATGCACATACAGCTAATACTGAATCTTCAAAATCAGACATAGGAGTATTCAATGCTGTCAAACAGGCTTCTTCATCAACGGGAACAACTTCAAATAAGGTTAAAAGGTTCAAAATTGCTTTTCGTGCGTCTTTATCGCCTAAAATCTTCCGAGAAATATAGTAAATATCTGTAATAGTATTAGCGGATATAATACCTGTAATTTTTTCATCTGCAACAGCCATAAACAGTTTTTGTGCTGTTTTATAGTCCGCTCTGTTTGCAATTGCGTCGAGCAAAATGTTGTTGTCAAAAGCTATTTTCAGCACATTAACCTCTCCTCTCTTGCCTTGTCAAGGTCAATATCACTCGGAAGAATACCAAACAGTGCTTTTGCCGCAGCTGCTTTATCGGGTTTTGCATTAACGAGCTTTGCAGCAACCTTTCCGTTCTTTGTAATAAAAATATCTTCTGACTGCGCCATTATTACATATTTGCCCACATTTGCTTTTAATTCAGATAAAGAAATTTGAGTCATAATTGTAATCCCTCCCTTATAATTTGATACATATATTATAACAAATCAGTTCTCTTTTGTCAAACAAAAAAGACCAATTCTCAAAATAAAACAGGGCTTTTTTATGATGCAATGCGTGAACATTAAGAGGACTGTGAAAAATTGAAAATTCAATTTTTTCGCAGCCTTTATAACATCAATTATAATTAAGGATAAGTTGTTGGCAATTCAACTAAATACATTTCCAAAGGAAATTTAATTCCGCATTTTGATACTTCTTTTGCGTGTTCTACACAATCATTAATGTAATCATCGTCATAACCTATTTTTTTCATTTTTTCTATAAATTCTTCATAACTCATACATATCACCTGCTTCTATAACTGAATAAAATGGAAAAATCCTTGAAAATATGATATTTTCAAGGATTTTTGAACGAATGCCAATATATGGCTTATTATCTCTTTGAGAACTGAGGAGCACGACGTGCGGCTTTGAGACCGTACTTCTTTCTTTCCTTCATTCTGGGGTCTCTTGTTAAGAGACCGGCTCTCTTAAGTGAAGGACGAAGATCGGGGTCTACTTCCAGAAGGGCACGGGCGATACCGTGACGAACTGCGCCTGCCTGACCTGTTGTTCCGCCGCCTTCAACCTTAGCCTGAACATCGTACTTGCCGATTGTTCCGGTGATTTCCAAAGGCTGACGAACGATAAGCTTTAAGGTGTCGAGACCGAAATATTCATCGATGCTTCTCTTGTTAATGGTTATGTTGCCCGTACCGGGAATTAAATAAACTCTTGCTACAGAAGACTTTCTTCTTCCTGTTCCGTAATATCTGACTGATGCCATATTATATACCTCCTATTAACCTTCAAAATTATACACTTCGGGCTTCTGAGCTTCGTGCTTGTGGTCGGGACCAGCATATACATGAAGCTTTTTAAGCATTGCTTTGCCGAGAGCGTTCTTGGGAAGCATACCTTTAACGGCAAGCCTGATAACTTCCTCGGGCTTCTTTGCTAACATCTCGTTAAGAGTAACCTCTTTAAGACCGCCTGTCCAACCAGTGTGATGTTTGTAAACCTTGTCGTTGAGCTTCTTACCTGTTACGGCAATTTTCTCAGCATTAACAACGATTACATAATCGCCTGTGTCGATAAAAGGGGTATAAATAGGCTTTTTCTTACCCTTTAAGATAGATGCAACCTCTGAAGCCAAACGGCCGAGAGTTTTATCGGCTGCGTCGATAACCAACCATTTTCTTTCAATATCAGCAGCTTTTGCTATATAAGTGGTTCTCATTTTGTTCCTCCTAAAAAAGCGTTTAAAATTACAGTTCCAATTCCGGGGCTAACGGATTGAAGTGGTAATCAAACATAGTTATTATATCCCAACAGCCCCATTCTGTCAAGAGCTTTTTCCGAAAAGGTGTGGACACAATGCGCATATTATATTTTTACAAAAAATCAAGAACGGAG
>JAJPZT010000077.1 GCA_021204175.1 Clostridiales bacterium
AACAGCCCCTTATAGGGGCAGAGCAAGCCACCGGCTAAGCCGGTGGTCTTGACTCTATGACATTTGACAAAGCAGGAAACTATTCATGTTATCCAAAAGGTATTATTAAAGATGACATAAGAGTTGCAACCTATAACGCAAGTCCTATTATTGCTACTTTATCGAAAGAGGTTACCGAAGAATTGTTCAATAAAATTACATATAAATCCAAAAATATAAATACCGAAAAGCTTCATTTCCCAAAAGATTTAGTGGGGCTTATTTCCGAAGAAGCACTTCTCAAGCTTAAGCCAAACATAAACTCCGAAAATCATGATTAAAAAAATATACTTACAAAGAAAAGCCCTGCCCGGGAGAGTTTTGTTCTCTAAGGCAGGGTTTCGTTTTAGCCCATATCTTCTTTTATGTATTTAAGATTTAAGGGCGTTATTTTTGTTTTAATCGCCAAGCCGTAAAGCTTAACAGCCTTTTCCAAGGTGTTAAAACCCTCTTCCGCTTCACCTGTTTTAACTCCCTCCTTAAAAAGCTCTGTTCTGAGAATATAAGGGCTTTCACTCTTTTCAGCCGACTGAAGAAATTCATATTTAAAGACAAGTCCGCAGTTCTCATCATCAACAAAATCTTCACTTATTAATTTCATATCTTATTTTTCTCCTTATTAAATTATATTTAGTTCTGAAAAATCTGAGAATACCCCTTAAATTGGCAGCAAATACCAAAATATTTATTAAAAGTATTAAATGCTTTTAAGATTGAATTTATTCTTTTAATTTTTCGAACAAATTGATTATACCACATTTTCAAGGCTTTTTGTCATATAATCGTATCAAAAATAACTGTCTTTTTCGCTATTAAAAAACACAAAACAGTAACAAATAGTATTGTTCTATTTTGGGATAATACTTTTTGTTACTGTTTTTGCCGAAAATTAAAATTTTAATAATTTGGTTATTGACATATGAGCGGCTTAGGTGTATAATAATTTTAGGGTTTAAATATTAATGTCTGTGATTGAGAGTAGTAGCTTTTAACTTATCCTTTTTCAGAGAGTTCCCCATAGGTGTGAGGGGAGCAGGGCGGTTTTTGTGAATGGACTCATGAGACTTTGGGCGAAAGAGATCTTTCTTTATTAGCTTTAAACGTGTTCCTCACGTTACAGGGGTAGGGTATGTTTGTACCTGAAGATTGTGCTTTTAGTGCTTTGGCATTGGGTGGCATAGCAGGATTATAGGTTCTGTCCCAATTACGGGATGGGATTTTTTTTATGCAAAAGTGTTGTCGATACACAGCCAACTGAGCAAGCTTGCCTGCACGATTTAATGTATTTGAAGAAATTAAATAATGATTTATTATATAAAAAGGAGGCTTATATATGAAATATTTGACTACTTATGACAGGGTTTTCTCGGGGGACACCGAAACCCCCATAACCCTGTTCTATAAATACGTAGGCGACGAAAAGGGCTTTATTCTCGAGAGCCGCGGCGAAGGCAAAATCAACTATTCATTTTTGGGCAAAAATCCCGTTGCCTGTCTTTATGGCTCAGACAAACTGACTATAGACGAGGGCGGCGAAAAAAAGATATACGAGGGAAAGCTTCTTGACGGCGTAAGAGACTATCTTTCGAATTTCAAGGTAGAAACGGACTTAGACGTTTCTTTTATAGGCGGTGCAGTAGGCACAATCGGCTATGACGTTATTCGTCAGTATGAAAAGCTTCCTGACGAAAACCCCGACGAAATAGGCGTTCCCGTTGTAAACCTTATGGTTTTCACAGAATTTATAATTTACGACCATATGCATGACTGTATAAGGCTTGTGGTTCTTGACACAAAGGATAACCACGGCAAAGCCCGTGCTGAAGCCATTTTAGACAAAATGGAAAAAGAGGTTAAATCCGTTGTTCCGGCTGAAAAATACGAAATGCCCAAGGCTCTCTGCGGTTCTGTTACATGCAACGTAACTAAAGAGGAATATATGGATATGGTCAAGAAAGCCAAAAAGTATATTTATGACGGAGATATTTTCCAGGTGGTTCTGTCTCAGAGACTGACTGTTGAAACTGCCAGTAAGCCTATAGACCTTTACAGACAGTTAAGACAAATCAACCCCTCGCCTTATTTGATTTATTACAACTTCGGCGATTATCAGATTGCCGGCTGTTCTCCCGAAATGCTTGTAGAGGTAACGGGAAACAGGGTTAAAACCTGTCCCATTGCGGGAACGAGAAAAAGAGGCAAAAACGCCGAAGAAGATATTCGCCTTGCCTTAAGCCTTAAAAATGACCTTAAGGAACAGGCTGAACACGTTATGCTTGTGGATTTGGCGAGAAACGATATGGGCAGAGTGGCTGAAATAGGCTCGGTTGAGGTGACGGAGTTTATGCAGGTGCATTATTATTCCCATGTTATGCATATGGTTACATACGTTGAAGGCGAAAAGAAAAAGGACGAGGACACTTTTTCCGTTCTTTCCACCTTCCTTCCGGCAGGAACTCTTTCCGGCGCACCTAAAATCAGGGCTATGGAGATTATAGATGAGCTTGAAAACCTGAGAAGAGGCACATACGGCGGTGCTTGCGGCTATTTCAGCTTTAACGGCGATATGGACGCCTGTATCACTATCAGAACTATGATAATTAAGGACGGAAAGGCTTATATGCAGGCAGGAGCAGGCATCGTGGCTGACTCCGTTCCGGCGGCTGAATTTGAAGAGTGCCACAACAAGGTCAGAGCTCTTGTTAAAGCAATAGGAGGTGACATTTAATGGTTGTTCTTATAGATAATTATGACTCATTTACCTATAATTTATATCAGTATATAGGCCAGTTTGACAGGGATATAAGGGTTTTCAGAAACGACAGCATTTCAGGGGGAGAGGTTTTGAAAATGCAGCCCGACAGACTTGTTATTTCACCCGGACCTAAAACACCTTTGGAAGCCGGTAACTGTATCGAAATAATAAGAACCTGTGCCGGAAAAATACCTATGTTAGGCGTTTGTTTAGGTCATCAGTCTATTGCGGCGGCTTTCGGCGGAACAGTCAGCAACGCAAAAGAGCTTTTCCACGGAAAGGCTTCAATGATAGAACACGACGGAAAAGGCATTTTTTCGGGCATAAAAAGCCCTATGAAGGCAGCAAGATATCACTCCCTTTCCGTTACGAAAGTGCCCGAGTGCTTTGACGTTGCGGCTCAGTTTGAGGGAGAGGTTATGGCAATAAGACATAAGGAGCTGCCCATAATCGGCTTGCAGTTCCACCCTGAATCAATCTACACCCCCGAGGGTATGAGAATAGTGAAAAACTTCATTAAGGAGGGGCTTATATGATACTTGACGATATTTGTGCAAGAAAAGCCCTGACCTTAAGCGAAAGCAAATATATTTTCAATGTAAGAAACCTGTACGAAAAAATGAACACCGACAAAACGGCAAGCTTTAAGGCGGCTCTTCAAAAGGAAGGGCTTTCAATAATAGGAGAGGTCAAAAAGGCTTCACCCTCAAGAGGGGTAATTAAGGCTGACTTTAAGCCTGTGGAGGTGGCTAAGGCATACGGAAAAAGCGTTGACGCAGTGTCTGTTTTGACTGAGGAACACTTTTTTCAGGGCTCACCTGAATATTTAAAGGCAATTCATAAGGAAATCGACCTGCCTCTTCTCAGAAAGGACTTTGTGATTTCGCCTATGCAGATATTTGAAGCAAGAGAGTTAGGGGCTTCGGCGGTTCTGCTTATAGCGGCGGTTTTGAAGGACGTTCGTGTTATTAAAGAATATATAGAATTTGCAAAGGGTGTGGGACTTGACGCATTGGTTGAAACCCACAACGAAGAGGAGCTTGAACAGGCTCTTTCAGCCGGAGCTGAAATTGTGGGAATTAACAACAGAAACCTTAAGGATTTTTCTGAGGACATATACACAACCGTCAGACTTTGCGAAAAAGTGCCTAAAGACAAGGTTGTTGTCAGCGAAAGCTCAATCCACACAGCTGAGGACATAGCAATTGTGGCTTCCGCAGGGGTTTCAGCCGTTTTAGTAGGCGAAAGCTTTATGCGAAGCGGAGATATTATTAAGAAAGCCGGTGAATTTCGTGAAGCATATGAAAAAGCCCTTAATTAAGATTTGCGGCTTAAGGCGGAAAATTGACACAGACTATGTTAATGAATTTGACGTAAGCTTCGCAGGCTTCGTTTTCGCTAAGAGCAAACGTCAAATAGACATTGAAACAGCCCTTGAAATCAAAAAGGCTTTAAGGGATGATATTAAAACAGTAGGGGTATTTGCGGATATGGAAGCCTCAGAGGTTCGACGTATAACCGACAGTGTGGGGCTTGACGTGGTTCAGCTTCACTCAGACGAGGACAACGCTTATTGCAGTCTGTTTAAGGACAAAATAGTATGGAAGGCTCTTCACGTTAAAGACGGCTCTGTTCTTGAAAAGGCGGATCTTTATGACGTTGACGGCTTTCTCCTTGACGCATACGACAAGGGTATGCGGGGAGGAACAGGCAAGTGCATAAACTGGGAGCTTGCTGCGGAATTTGCAAAAAAGCATTATACAGTGCTTGCCGGGGGCATTTCGGCGGAAAACATTTGTGAAGCGGCTTCGGTTGTAAACCCCGATGTAATAGATTTATCATCTTCTGTTGAAACCGACGGCTTTAAGGATTATAATAAAATAAAACAGCTTTTCGAAGCGTTAAAAGAAAGGAATTGAAATATGAGCAAGGATTTCGGAATTTACGGCGGTCAGTATGTACCTGAGTCTCTTATGACGGTTTTAAAGGTATTGGAAAAGGAATACGAGAGCTACTGCAGCTCCGAGGAGTTCAAAAAGGACTTCGACTATTATATGAAGCAGTACGTAGGCAGACCCTCTGTATTGTATTATGCCGAGAGACTGACGGAAGTCTTAGGCGGCGCTAAAATCTATCTCAAAAGAGAGGATTTAAACCACACAGGGGCTCACAAAATCAACAACGCCATTGCACAGGCTCTTTTGGCACGTCATATGGGCAAGACAAAGGTTATTGCGGAAACGGGCGCAGGTCAGCACGGCGTTGCCACAGCTACCGTAGCGGCTCTTTTCGGTATGGACTGCGAGGTTTATATGGGAACTGAGGACATCGAGAGACAGAAGCTTAATGTTTTCAGAATGGAGCTTTTGGGCGCAAGGGTTGTGCCTGTTTCAACAGGAACGGGAACTCTTAAGGACGCCACAAACGAAGCTATCAGAACATGGGTGGCAAGAGCCGAAGACACATTTTATATTATAGGCTCAGCCGTAGGCCCTCACCCTTACCCCACAATGGTCAGAGACTTCCAAAGAATAATAGGCGACGAAACGAGAAAGCAGATTTTGGAGGCTGAGGGAAGACTTCCCCAGAGGGTTTATGCCTGTGTCGGCGGCGGCTCAAATTCAATCGGTATGTTCTACCCCTTCTTGGAGGATAAGGACGTTGAGCTTATAGGCGTTGAAGCGGCAGGCTTGGGCATTGAAACGGGTAAGCACGCCTGTGCCTTTGCCGGAGGAAAGCCCGGTGTTCTTCATGGTATGAAGTCAAATATTTTACAGGATAACGAGTGTGTTATTAAAACAGCCTATTCGATTTCAGCGGGACTTGACTACCCCGGCGTAGGCCCCGAACACGCTTATCTTCACGACATAGGCAGAGTTAAATATACATCGATTACAGACGATGAGTCAATCGAAGCCTTTAAGGCTCTCTGCAAATATGAGGGAATTATGCCTGCTATAGAAAGCTCACACGCATTGGCTCAGGCTATGAAGGAAGCCCCTGAAATGGACAAAGACGACATTATTGTTGTAAATCTTTCGGGCAGAGGCGACAAGGACGTGAATACTGTGGCTAAATATTTAGGAAAGGAAATTTGATATGAACAGAATAGACAAAAAATTTCAGGAGCTTAAGGAACAGGGCAAGAAAGCCCTTATAACATATATTTCAGCTGGCGACCCTTCAATCGAAAAATCAGAGGAGTTTATTTATGCCCTTGAAGAGGGTGGGGCGGACATAATCGAGCTTGGTATTCCCTTTTCAGACCCGTTGGCTGACGGTCCTGTAATTCAGGAGGCAGGGCTTCGTTCAATCTCCGCAGGCTTCTCCTTTGAAAAGCTTAGGGTTTTAGTCGAGAGAGTGAGGAAGAACAGCCAAATTCCCCTTGTGGTAATGGTTTATTATTCCTCTATTATCTGCTACGGTGCTGAGAAGTTTGTTAAGCTTCTTGCGGATATTGATGTTGACGGGGTTATTATTCCCGATTTGCCCTATGAGGAATATGACGATGTTAAGCCTTATATAGACAAAACCGACCTTTATATGATTCCTCTTGTGGCAGTAACCTCCGGCGACAGGGTTGAAATGCTTGTGAAAGAAGCCAAGGGCTTTGTTTACTGCGTTTCGTCTTTGGGCGTAACAGGCAGAAGCTCATCATTTGACGACAGAGTAGACGGTTTTATGGCTGAGGTCAAAAAGCACACCGACACACCTGTCTGCATAGGCTTCGGCATATCCAAAAAAGAGGACTGCGACAGATTTAATAAAATCGGCGACGGCTGTATTGTAGGCTCTGCTCTTATTAGAGTAATTAACCAAAGCGGCGGAGATGCCGAGGCAGTTAAGGAATTTGCCGAGAGTCTTGCACTGGCAAAATAAAAATTAAATATGATAAAGTAAAAGCTTCGCTCTCAATATGGGAACGAAGCTTTTTAATTGGTATAAAAGCCTCACCTTGAGGGGAGGTGCCGCTGATAAGCGGCGGAGAGGTGTCTTTTTTTCGTTGAAGACTATAGTCTTCAACGAAAAAAAGGAGCGGGGCAAATTAATGCCCCGCTCTGAAAAATCTATATTAGATTTATTTGTGTAAATTAAGCGTTTATTGCGTTATAAACGAGAACTGCTGCCTGAGCTCTTGTGATAGCTTCAAGAGGCTTAAGACCTGTGTCTGTTCCCTGAACAATACCCTTGTCAGCAAGGTATGCAACATAGGGAGCTGCCCAAGCTGCAACATCAGAACCGTCTGAGAAGCTGTCTAAAGCCGATGTATCGTCAGTTCCGTCAGCGCCTAAGAATCTTGCTACAACAACCATCATTTCCTGTCTGGAAATAGGTGCTTCGGGCTTAAATGTGCCGTCGTCATAGCCGTTTACGATGCCGTTTTCAGCAGCATATGCAACATAAGGTGCATAATACTTAGCTGCGTCAACATCCGAGAAGTCTGTAGCGCCGTCTCCGCCTGCAAAGCCTGCTGCCTTGGCAATTATTACACAGAAGTCGCCTCTGGTAATATTTGCGTCGGGCTTAAACTCTGTAGAGCTTACGCCGCTTATAATTCCCTTATCAGCCAAAGCTTCAATAGCTTCCGCTGCCCAAGGTCTTGTTGAAATATCAGCAAACTTAGGTGTTGATGCTTTAGCCGGAGCACTGTCTGATGAGCTGCCTGAGCTTTCGGAACCTGTGCTGTCTGAGCTGCTTGTACTGTCTGAGCTGTCTGCAGCTGTATCAGCTGATGAATCTGAAGCTGTATCGCTTGTTGTCTTAGTTGTGCTGCTGCTTCCGCCGCCGCCACCGCCGCCTGAGCTCTTCTTAGCTGTAGTAGTGGTTTCTGTTTCTTCCTCATCAACGCCTGTATAAACCTCAGCATCGGGGAACTTAAGGTAATAAGTATCGGGATATGCAGGAAGATCTGACTGATCGTCTCTGTATTCATACTCATGACCCTCAGCTCTTACTAAGAAGCCATTTCTGATATACTCACCGGTTTCATCCTGAGCGATGAAGCCCTTGGTTACCATATCGTTTACATTGTAGCTTTCAAGCCAGCTTAAATCAAATGTTTCGCCGCTTGCGTTAACGCCGCACTGTGAGCTTGAACCCTTTGAAAGAATCCAGTAGTTAGTGTCTGAAATAATAGGAATGTTTTCACTGCTTCTGTAAAGGTCTACAATAGCAACTCTTTCTGCATTTGTAGCCTTTGCTGTTGCAATAAGGTCTGACAGATGGTGAATTGTCAGGCTGTAGTTATTGATTGCTTCCTCAGCCTCGGGATATGTTTCGAGAAGAGTGGCAATTAATGTATCGTTTTCGGAGGTATTGGGGTATCTGGGAACCTGAATTGCATTGCCGTCTGAATCTGTAACAACAATTGCATTTCCGTCTTCATCATATACCTGGCTGCCTTCTGAATCGTAAAGTACAAGGTCGATTGTTTCGTTGTCTCTGTTTGCTGTGCCCAGTGTATCTGCACTTGAGTTATAGAGAGATACGCAGCCGTCAAGGTTGTAGTTGTATCTCAGCTTACCGGTTTCAAGGCTTGAATAAAGTGAATAGTTAGCACCCTTATTGTTGAAGCCTATGCAGTTTCTGAACTTAAGACCGGGGTTAGCGTTTGACGAGAAGCCTGAGTTAGCATTTTGGAAAGCGATACAGTCTTTTACGTAATGACCGATATAGATTGAGTCGCCGCCAAGCTTAAAGCCGTTGCCGGAGCCCTTGATGTAGCTGCCGTCTGTTCCGTTAGCGTTAAGATAATATGTACACTTATAAGAGATACAGTCCTCAAGAATTGTTGCGCCTATGTCGCCCGAAACTGTCTTTGAATAGAAATCCCAGCCGTCGTCAAGGTTGTGGTGAGATACACAGTTCTTGAAGATGTTGCCGTTGCCTACGGTAAGCTTACAGCCGAAGCCGTCGGCATTGTTGCCTGATGAGTCGTTGTTGTTCCAAACCTCGCAGTAAACAATGAGGTTTCTTGCAGGCCATTCGTCAAAGGTTTCGCTGCCTGAGCCTGAAACCTGGAAGCCTGTAGTACCGTTGTCGTGGAACTTAAGGTTTTCACAAATGTTGTCTGAGCCGCTTAATGAACCGCCCTTGTTGTTGTCTGCTGCATATCTGAAGGTTAAGCCCTTAACCCACCAGAAGTTGCCTGAAAGGTCGAAACATTCGGGACCGTCCTGCATATCGAATATGGGGTTAGCTCCGTCTTCAGCCCACATATACTTCATGTTGGTCTTTGTACCGCAGTTTGATTCTTCAATTTCAACGGTATCATCTCTGTAATAAATACCGTCCATAACGATAATCTTCTGACCTGTTTCAACAAGGCTTATAGCTGCGTCTACCGTAATAGGCGCATCTCTTCTGCCGGTGCCGGCTACAGAGCCTAAAACGCCTTCATATCCGTCATAGTCAACATCGGGAGCAACATAGAGATCCTCAGTGTCGCTGTAGATGCTTGAACAGCAGGAAATTTCCTTCGTCAGAGTGACGGGGTCATAGGTGGTCAGGTCGTCGTTTTCATCGGGTACATAATAAACTTCAAGCTTGTTAACTGCGTTGTCGATAAGCTGAACCTTATAGATGCAGTTCTTCTTTGTAAGCTTTTCGTTGTTTGCAATAACCTCGTCGTTCAGCTTAATAATAGCTGTTCCGCCGTAGGAGTTTGTAGCCTTAAGAATAAGGTTGTAAGTAGAGTTCTTTGTGAAGGTGGGTGATACAAGTGTAACACCGGGTGTTGAATAAGAGTCTTCTTCTTCAACATAAGTAATGTCTGTAGCAACAGCGGAGTCATACCACTCAATGTTGTCTACGTTGATTTCGGCGTATCTTGCTGCACAGAAGCCTGCGTAGATTGTTGTATCGTCTGTGTTGATAAGGGGATCCTGATCAAGATCGTCTTCAACATCCCAATACCAGCTCTTTGTGAAGGTCTTGCCTACCCAGTCAGAGAAGTCTGCGTTAGACTCGCCTACTGCCTTGATAGTACATTCTTCAAAATAACCACCGTTAACTCTTGAAAGAGTTATTGTATAAATATCGCCTGTCTTAGGATAGAACTCGCCTGTAGGCTCGTCGCCTGTTGTTCCGTAGAGACAGTATGGACCGTAGTTTACAACGCCTGTCTGGTCTGTGTCGAATGAGTCATAAACACCGGTTCTGATATACATATTTATTCTCTGCTTGTGAGCGTTGAAATAATATGAGCTTGATGATGTGTCTGTGGGATATGAGCCTGCTGTGAAAGCACCTGCAAGAACCATATCCGAATATTCCTGAGTTGAGTTGTTTTTAATAGGTACCGGTTCGCCGTATCTGTCGATATAAGCATCTTCAACCTTGGAAACGGGAACATAGCCTGAATCCTTATATGTGCTTATTCCGCTGGGGTAGCTGCCTTTAACGGTGGCATCATAGAATACTTGGTCGCCTGTTTCGCCGTAAGCAGCATATTTGTCCTCATAAGAAGCTGCGATTTCTTCGCCGTCTGCTTTGCTTAAAAGGGAGATTGTATCTCTGAACTGAATACCGAAGCCCTCCTGAGCGGAACGGCTCTTGTCGTCTGTTAAGAGATAACGAACAACCTCGATGTCAGCCTTAAGAGTAAAGTTGTTGTCTGCGTCAAATCTTGTGTAGTAATAAACAATACCGTCGTTGCCGCCGGTGGTAATCTTACCGGAACCGCTCCATGATGAAAGGAAGATCTTGCTTGAGAAGCCTGTTTCATCGGGTTCTGTTAAGTTTGTCCAATAGCTGCTGCCTGATGACTGACCGAATACCGTTCTTCTCCAATAGTGGGTTTCTTCATCCCAAACGGTGATGTCGAAGGTTTCTGCGTCATAGCTGAAGCCTATGGGAGTTACGGTAACCTCGTAGGTTCCGTTTACAAGCTTGTCGCCTGATGTGGGGATGGTGGGGTATGTAATTTCATAGCCTTCACCCTCAACAAGTGTTTCATATGTGTCATCGCTGTAGTTTACTTTAACAACAATGCCCGAGCTTATTAAGCTGTTGATTTCCTCAGAAGTCATATCGTTTGTGAAAGAGGTTCTGGGATATTTTGTAATAAGGAAAAGCTGAGTTGTTTTTTCAACTATTGAAAGGTTAAATGTACCCTGATATTTTGAATTTGATGTATCGGGTGCGTTTGCAAGTGTTACTGTAACTGTGTTTGTGCCCAGAACAGATGAGTTAAAGCCCGAAACATAATAGTTTTCTTTATCAAACTGGTCAATAACAGTGTTGGTTCCGTCTGTGTAGTATGCACTGAAGACAAGACCGGACTGAATAAATTCTTCGCCTACAGTATATTCATATTTTGTGGGGCTTGCCGCTACAAAACATGAATCAAGCTTATAAGAGCTTATTGTAATGGGAGCCTTATAAACAACGCCTGCATCCGACTTGGTATCTGTTGAAAGATAGCCGATTTCAAGGTTTGTTGCTCCGCCGTCTGCTGCGGTGAACCAGCTCTCCATGTCATAAACTTCCTTGCCGTTTACATAAAGGCAGAAGTTTCTTTCTTCGCCTATAACAAGACCCTCATCGTCATAAACATCAGAGTAGCCGATAGATTCTGTGGTGCCGTCTTCAAAGACGAACTTGCCTGAAAGACCGGTGATATCTACAAGCTGATATTCATAATATGTGTTCTTATAGGGAACTCTTGTTACTCTTACTTCAGTAACATTCATTTTTCTTATGGTATAGGGTACGGTTGCATAGCAGCCTGCCTTGCCTATAAGAAGCTCTTTGTCGCCTACGGATGTATTGTCGAAGCCGGAAAGAGAGTATGTTTCTTCTACGTTATCGAGGATAACTGTCTTTTCTTCACCTGTGTCGGGGTCGATGTAAACACCCTGAACTACAAGACCTGTTATGTCGAAGTTTTCGCCTACATAATATGTTGTCTTGCTGGGGGGGCTTAAAATTTCAACTGCCGTAAATTCACGGGGGTCGATTGTTAAGCTTACGTTATCAAATGTTGCAGTGATGTCTCTTGCTGCCATAAAGCCAGCATAGATGCTGTCGCCGAACATTGTGTCTGTTTCATAATAAACAAGCTCTGAGTTGCCCTCAGTATCCTCTACCTTAAACATATAAGAAGTAGCTGACTTTTCGATTGTTAAATGCCAGGGACCTAAGTTTGTAAGTCCTGATGTGGTTGTAAAATCACTGACTGAGAAGAATGTGTTGTAGGTAGCTGAGCTTTCTCCCTTGTCAAGAGTTCTTGCAGCAAATCCGCCGCCTGTTAAGTATGTGCAGAGCATCATACTGTTATAGTGACGGTCAGAGCCGTTTGATGCGTTATAAGCCGCATTTGTGGGGTCTGCCATAAGAACAAGACCGGCTGTGGTCTGTCCCGTTGAGCTTGTTCCGTTGGTTAAATATTTGTTGATAGTCATATCTGCCTCAAGAGTAAAGTTTGTACTTGAGTCAAGCTGTGTTGCAGCATACAGAAATTCCTCATCGTTAGCGGAACATTTACCTGAGCCGTCAGGAGCAAGGACGATTGTATCGCCGTTTACACTTCCGGCGCTTGTGCTGACTGTTCTTGTAGCTCCGAGTGTCCATGTGACATCTGAATCCGCAAGGTCAGCATTTTCGGCTTCCGCCGTTACAACTGTGGTTTCAGCCCCGTCGGCGTCTGCTTCGTCCCCGGCGTTTTCGTCGGAAAGTACTGCTGAGCCGCTTAAGGCTTCATCCGAAACTTCGATTTCTTCCGCCGCCGCTGTTTCGTCCGCCGTATCATCGGCAAAGGAAACATATGTGAATGAAGAAACCGTCATAGCGACTGCTAATGCTGAAGCTAAAAGTCTTCGTTTCATAATTTACCTCCTTTATTAAATTTTTGAGATAAATACAAAATAACAGAATTTGAAATATACAAATGCCAAAAACTCTTTCAACTTTGTGATGCATTTTAACCAAATACAAGTTAAATATTTTTTACAATTTTTAGGTGTGAAAAATCTCTCTGATGACTTTTTTATCCAAATGAAGTTTTTTGTCTTGCTAACTTTTCGTGTATGTGATAAAATATTAACATGTATAATTTATTATGTTCGTAAACTTGAATGCGCCGATTAGGGGTTTGGGCGTATATCGCTGAAGACCTTAGTCTTCAGCGAAAGAGGAACACTTCCGGAGTAAATCTTGTTTTCGGACTTGTCCGGAAACAAATGAACGCAGGCAAGTGTGACGAAAGGAGATTAAATATGTATAAAAGAATTATTTTAAAGCTCAGCGGAGAGGCTCTCTCCGGCGACAAGGCTGTGGGTTTTGACGACAAAACAGCCCAGCGCACGGTTACCGAAATAAAGGGGCTTTTGGAAAAGGGCATAGAAACCGCCTTGGTAGTAGGCGGCGGCAACTGGTGGAGAGGAAGAAGCGCAGACAGCAAAATGGACAGAACCAAAGCCGACTCAATCGGTATGCTTGCCACTGTTATGAACGGAATTTACCTTGCGGATATGTTCAGACAAAACGGCGTTAAAGCTAAGGTTATGACCCCTGTTCCCGTTGGAAATATGACAGAGGTCTTTTCAAAGGATAAGGCTCTTGAATGCCTTAAGGCGGGAGAAATCGTTATTTTTTCAATGGGTCTTTCACATCCCTTTTTCTCAACGGATACTGTTACGGCTCTCAGAGCCTGTGAGCTTGAAGCTGACGCTATCCTCTACGCTAAGAGTATTGACGGAGTTTATACCGCAGACCCGGCTGTTGACCCCAACGCCGTTAAGCTGGATGAGCTGCCCTGTTCCGAAATCGTTGAAAAAAATCTTAAGGTTATAGATATTACAGCCGCAAGCCTTTGCGCAGAGCATAAAGTACCCCTTGTTATTTTCGCTATGGCTGAGGAGGGGGCTATTCTTAAAGCCGCTATGGGTGAAAAAATCGGCACTACTGTTACGGTTTAATACATTTAAAATAGGTAGAAACTAATCATTAAACATAAACTATTCTAAACAAAGAGGAGGACTTTATTATGTCAGACAAAACAAAAACCTACGAAGAGAAAATGGTTAAAACCTGCGCAAGCCTTCAGAGCGACTTCGACGCTATCAGAGCAGGCAGAGCAAATCCCAAGGTGCTTGACAGAATTACAGTTGAGTGCTACGGCAGCACAATGCCCTTAAACCAAATTGCCAACATCGCAACCCCCGAAGCCAGAATTATTCAGATTATGCCCTATGATATGTCAACAATCAAGGCTATAACAAAGGCTATTGCCGGTTCTGATTTGGGCATCAACCCCAACAGCGACGGAAAGGTCGTTAGACTTGTTTTCCCCGAGCTTTCGGAGGAAAGACGTAAGGATCTTTCAAAGGATGTTAAGAAAAAGGGCGAAAACGCAAAGGTTGCCGTAAGAAACATAAGACGTGACGCTATGGACGCCTTCAAAAAGCAGAACAAGAAGAGCGAAATCACAGAGGATGACTTTAAGGATTTGGAAAAAGAGGTTCAGAAGCTTACAGACAAATATATCGAAAATATCGATAAGCTTATAGCCGCAAAGAACAAGGAAATAATGGCGATTTAAGGAGAGATATTATGAATTTACCCGAGCATATTGCCGTTATTATGGACGGAAACGGCCGCTGGGCTAAAAAACGTTTTTTGCCCAGAATGGTAGGCCACAGAACAGGGTCTGAAAACCTTAAAAAGCTTATAAACGACTGTGACGATTTGGGGCTTAAGCATATTACTTTTTATGCCTTTTCCACTGAAAACTGGAAACGCTCTCAGGAGGAGGTTTCAAACCTTATGGATCTCCTTCGTGAATATTTGGACGACCATATTAAAAACGAAAAGGACAACAATTTTAAAATCGACTTTATAGGGGATATGTCTAAGCTTGCTCCCGATATTCAGGAGAAAATGGTTCTTGTCAGAAAGCTTTATTCCACCCATAAGGGCATTTTCGTTCACATAGCTATGAACTACGGCAGCAGAGACGAAATTACAAGAGCTGTCAGAAAAATCTCACAGGAGGTCAGAGACGGCAGCTTTGAGCCGGAGGATATAACGGAGGAAATGATTTCTTCTTATCTCGACACTTCGTCTTATCCCGACCCTGAGCTTTTAATCAGAACAAGCGGAGAAATGCGTCTTTCGAATTTTCTTATGTGGCAGCTTGCCTACTCCGAATTTTATTTTTCCGACAAGCTTTGGCCCGACTTTAAGATAAAAGATCTTCTTGAAGCCGTTGAAGCGTATAACAACAGAGAAAGACGCTTCGGCGGAAGATAATGCAACAACTTTTGAACTGAGCTTTTTTTGAAAGGGAGCGAGGTTATGATAATCAGAATTTTAACAGCCGTAATAGGTCTGCCGTTTTTGGTTGGACTTGTTTGGTTTGGAGGCGTACCCCTTGTTTTGGCTGCAGGGGTATTGTCTCTTATAGGTATGTATGAATTTTATAAGGCGGCTTGCGGAAAAATTAAAGAGACTCACTTTATAGGTTTTGCCCTTGAGCTTCTGTTTCTGATTTTTTTGCTGAAATATAACTGCGGCAGTGAGGTTTTTACCGCTATTTTTATGAGCCTGCCTGTTTTTGTTGCTGCATTAATGGCTTATTTGACCATAAGACACAATAAATGCAGTATTAACGACATAACCTCAGCCCTTTTCGGCTTTTTATATGTAGGCTGTCTTTTGGGGCTTATCCCGATAATCAGACAGATGAACGGCGGCTTTTATTTAATTTGGTATGTTTTTATATTCGCCTTTGCCAGCGATACAGGGGCTTATTTTGTAGGCGTAAAATTCGGGAAGCATAGGCTTGCCCCTGTTTTAAGCCCTAAAAAATCAATAGAGGGGGCTGTCGGGGGGCTTGTTACTTCGGGAATAGTTTCCGCTGTTTACTACTTTGCTTATTCCGACAGCTTCACCATAAGCCACGGGGTGTTGGTTTTTGCCTTCGGCGTTTTGGGCTCTGTTTTTGCCCAAATGGGAGACCTTGCGGCATCAGCCGTTAAAAGAGAAGCAGGTATTAAGGACTACGGAAACGTTTTCCCCGGTCACGGCGGCGTTCTCGACAGATTTGACAGTGTGCTTTTTACATCGGTATGTGTATTTTTATTGAAAATTTTTGCTTACTGGTTATAAATAAGGAAGGAAATGTATTATGACGGAAAAAGCGGTTATTTTAGGCTCAACAGGCTCTATAGGCACTCAGGCTCTGGAGGTTTGCGACAGCGTAGGCACTATTCGGGTTTTGGGTCTTTCCGCAAACAAAAATATAGGAATTTTAGAAGATCAGATAAGAAAATATAATCCTAAGCTTGCGGTTGTTATGAATGAGGACAAGGCACGAGCCTTAAAGGAAAACGTTAAGGACACAAACACAAAGGTTCTCTGCGGAATGGAAGGGCTTATTGAGCTTGCGTCCTTTGATGAAGCCGATACGGTTTTGAACTCTCTTGTGGGAAACGTGGGCTTAAGACCTACAATCGCCGCTATAGAAAGCGGAAAAACCCTTGCTCTTGCAAATAAAGAGACACTTGTTACCTCCGGTGAGCTTGTTATGAGGCTTGTTAAAGAAAAGGGCATAAACCTTTACCCCGTAGACAGCGAGCATTCGGCTATTTTTCAGTGCCTTCAGGGAAATAAGGGCAACAAAATAAAGAAAATTCACCTGACAGCTTCGGGAGGCCCTTTCAGAGGGTATAAAAGCCTTAAGGACGTAACCCTTGAACAGGCTCTTCACCACCCCAACTGGGATATGGGCAAAAAAGTTACCATAGACTCTGCTACAATGATGAATAAGGGGCTTGAGGTAATAGAAGCCAAGTGGCTGTTTGATGTGGACGTTGACCAAATCAACGTAGTGGTTCACCCTCAGAGCATAATTCATTCTATGGTTGAGTTTGAAGACTCCGCTGTTATGGCTCAGTTAGGTGAGCCCGATATGCGTCTGCCTATTTCATATGCCCTTACATACCCCAAGAGGGTCAAAAATGATTTTCCCAAGGTAGACTTTTTCGAAATAAAGAATTTGACATTCGAAAAGCCCGACCTTAAGGTCTTTAAGTGTTTGGCTATGGCTCTGACCGCAATTAAAACAGGGGGAACTATGCCTGCTGTTTTAAACGCCGCAAACGAGGTTGCTGTTTCCAGATTTTTGAAAAGGGATATTAAATTTTTTGAAATAGGTGAGCTTATAGAAAAGGTTATAAACGCATATACTGTAAAATATGATTATACCCTTGAGGACGTTTTCGAAGCTGATAACTGGGCAAGGGAATATGCGCGAAGCTTAGAGGTGTAATTAATGTCTGTTATTCTGACGCTTATTATATTTTGTGTTATTGTGATTATACACGAGGGCGGTCATTTTGCCGCTGCAAGGCTTTCGGGAGTAACCGTTGAAGAGTTCGCCGTAGGTATGGGGCCTTTGGCGGTGAAAACCAAAAAAGGGGGAACAGTCTATTCTCTTAGGTGGCTGCCTATAGGGGGCTTCTGCAGAATGGCTGACAATTCAGACCCCGAGAACGGCATTTTCGGCTTTTTAGACGCCGGTGTTTTTAAGCGGATTTTTATCTGCGCCGCGGGGCCTTTTATGAATTTCGTTCTCGCCCTTTTGGTTTTGGGCTTTATAAACTTCAGCTGGAGCTACACAACCACAGAGGTCAGAGGAGTTCTTGAAGGCTATGCCGCAGAGGAAGCCGGCATTGAACAGGGAGACGTAATAACTAAAATTAACGGAAAAAGCGTAAGAATTTTTTCCGAATTAAGCTATGAGCTTTCGAAGTATGCCGGGAAAACCTTTCCCGTTGAGGTTTCAAGAGACGGTGAAAGGCTTGTTTTCAGTGTAACACTTAATGCAGACGAAAACGGAAGCTATAAGTTAGGGGTTTTGACTGTAACCAAAGCAGGTTTTTTGTCCGGAGCAGATGACAGCTTACCGAAAACATCTCTTATAGAAGCTGTTAAGTGCGGATATTATGATATGTTCTTTTTGGTCAAGATGACTGTTACGGGGCTTATAAGCCTTTTTACCGCAAAGGTGTCTATGGACGAAATTGCAGGACCTATAGGGCTTACCTCGGTAGTGGGTGAGGTTTACGGCGAAAGCGTAAAGGCGGGAATTTCGGTTTTAATCATAAATATGCTTAATATAACGGCTCTTTTAAGTGCAAACTTAGGTGTTATGAACCTTCTGCCCATTCCGGCTTTGGACGGGGGCAAAATCATAGTTTATATTGCGGAAATTCTAAGGGGCAGACCTATTGCGCCCGAAAAAGAAGGCTTTATAAACCTTGTGGGCTTTGTTTTGATAATGGGCTTCGGAATAGTTGTAGCCTTTCACGATGTGTTTAAGATATTTTCATAGGAGAGGGAATTATGTATAACAGAAGAAAAACGAGAACGGTGGATATAGGCGGAGTTAAAATAGGCGGCGAAAACCCAATTGCCATTCAGTCAATGTGCAACACTGACACAAGAGACGTTGAAGCGACTGTGTCACAGATTAAGGCTCTTGAAGATGCCGGCTGTGAAATTACGAGAGTGGCTGTTCCCGATATGGAAGCGGCTGAAGCGGTTAAGGAAATTGTTAAAAGAATTAACATTCCTCTTGTGGCTGATATTCACTTTGACTACAGACTTGCCCTTGCCGCCTGTGAAGGGGGAGTTGACAAGCTGAGAATTAACCCGGGAAATATAGGCGACGAGGACAGAATTAAGGCAGTTGTTGACGCAGCAAAGGCTCGTCATATTCCCATAAGAATAGGTGTAAACTCAGGCTCTTTGGAAAAAAGCCTTGTTGAAAAATACGGCGGAGTAACCTCTCAGGGTCTTGTGGAAAGTGCACTGCGCCACGTTGAGATTTTAGAGAAATTTGATTTTTACGATATAGTTATTTCCATTAAGGCGTCAAGCGTTTCAAAGTCAATTGAGACATACAGCCTTCTTTCCGAAAAGGTGGATTATCCTCTTCACGTAGGCATAACGGAAGCAGGAACAGTCTATAACGGAACGGTTAAATCCGCCGTAGGCTTAGGGGCTATTCTTTCAAGGGGAATAGGGGACACTGTCAGAGTTTCACTTACGGGCGACCCGGTGGAAGAGGTTAAGGCGGCGAAGTCCGTTCTTAAGGCTTTGGAGGTAAGAACCTTCGGCATTGAGTTTGTTTCATGCCCAACCTGCGGAAGAACCTCAATCGACCTTATAGCTATTGCAAACGAGGTTGAAAAAAGATGCGAGGGCATTAACAAAAATATAAAGGTAGCCGTTATGGGCTGTGCGGTAAACGGCCCGGGAGAAGCCAAAGAAGCGGATATAGGTATTGCCGGAG
Source organism: Clostridiales bacterium (assembly GCA_021204175.1). GTDB lineage: Bacteria > Bacillota > Clostridia > Lachnospirales > CAG-274 > JAJQCI01. The sequence goes on from JAJPZT010000077.1 coordinate 19,095, forward strand.
GTCACGGAAAAGGACTTATTTTCAAAAAAGGCGTTATAGTTAAGGCAGTGGAAGAAAGCAGACTTGTTGATGAATTAATGGCAGAAATAGAAAAGCTTTAAAAGCTTTAAGGATTGTGATTGTATGGAATCGAAAAATTTTACAAAAGTGTTCGGAACACTTGATATGCCCTCTGTGGTGATGTGCGGTCTTAAGTCTCTCGATGTTGAAAGTATAAAGCTTTTCAAAAAAGAGGGGCTTTTAAGCGTTGACCTTTCGGGCAAAAGAATTGTAAATGAAGAAAATTTAGAGGTTTTCAAGAGAAGCCTTTATAAAAATTTCAAATTTATAAAAAGAGCCGAAATTTCGGTAAAATATTCTACTGACGAAGAGCTTTCTCAGATTTTGAAAAAATACATAAAAAATATACTGACGGCAGTTAAGGAAAAAAACAGATTTTGCTATTATGCTCTTTTCGACAGTGATTACGAAGTACAGGACAAAAAAATTCTCTTTAAGCTTAAGAGAAGAGGCAATTATTTGCTGACCGAAAACAAAATTGACGAGCTTATAACAAAGCTTTTAAAGGGAAGATTTAATATTGACTGCTCCGTAAGCTTTAGGGACGGAAAGTCCGATAAAAAGAATGAAAAGAAAAACACCTTTGCGGAAGCATTTTACGACGGAGAAGCCGATAATTTCCCTGTGGAGAGCTATGTTCCTCTTTCGTCTGTGGCTGAGGTTAAGCCCCAAAAACGTATGGGCAGACTTTCTTCAAAGGTGGCTGAAATTACGGAAGAGCCTGTATCCATTAAGGATAACCTTGTTGAGGGGGAAACTGTTGTTTTTGGGGGAAAGGTTATAGGTACGGAAATAAGAGAAACAAAAAAGGGAAAATATATAGTTAAGGCTCAGATTTATGACGGAAGCTATTCTACTACACTTAAATTTTTCACATCTCCCGAGGAATATGATGACAGCTATAAGGCACTCGTAGAGGGCAAAGAAAAATATGTTGTTGCAAAGGGCGTAGTTCAGGACGATATATTTGACAAAGAACTTATTGTTATGGTGAAGGAGCTCTGCGCCGGTGAAGCTCCTGAAAAAACAAGGGCTGACAATGCGGAGAAGAAGAGGGTTGAGCTCCATCTTCACACAAATATGAGCGATATGGATGGCGTTTCCTCTGTTACTTCTTATTTAAAAAGGGCTAAGGAGTGGGGTCACAGGGCTATGGCTGTTACAGACCACGGCGTTGTTCAGGCTTTCCCCGAAGCTATGTCTGCTGAAAAGTCAACAGGTGTAAAGGTTCTTTACGGCTGTGAAGCTTATCTTATAGACGATTTGGGAACAATCTGCGAAAACCCCAAGGGTCAGAAGCTAAACAGCGAATGTGTTGTTTTCGACCTTGAAACAACGGGACTTAAAAAGGAAACTGATAAGATAATAGAAATCGGTGCAGTTAAGGTTAAAGACGGAGAGGTTGTTGACAAATTTTCAGCCTTTATTAACCCCGGCATAAAGCTAAGCGACAAAATTGTTAAGCTTACAGGAATTACGGACGATATACTTAAGGACGCACCACCCGAAGAGGAGGTTGTGCCTGAGTTTTTAAGCTTCTGCGGCGACGCAGTTCTCATTGGGCATAATGTGGGCTTTGACATAGGCTTTATAAGGCGTTTTGCCACATCGGTCGGAACAGAGGTAAACAATACAGTTGTGGATACGCTGGGTCTTGCCAGAACTCTTTACGGAGATTTGAAAAACCATAAGCTTGACACTGTCTGCGATCATTTGGGGGTAAGCCTTTTAAACCACCACAGAGCGGTTGACGACGCCAAGGCGACAGCGGACATATATTTAATTATGGCAAAGGAGCTTGAAGAAAAGGGCATTAAGGACGTAAACGAAATTAATGTTTTCGGCTCATGCAACATAGACAAAAACAACATAAAGCAATATTACCACGCTATAATTTTGGTTAAGGAACAAAAGGGAATAAGAAATCTCTATGAACTTATTTCGGACGCCCACTTGAAGTATTTCAAGAGAAAGCCCAGAATACCCAAAAGCGAATTTATTCGTTTGAGAGAGGGGCTTATAATAGGCTCGGCTTGTGAAGCGGGAGAGCTTTATTCGGCAATTTATGAAAACGCCCCGGAGCAGAAGATTAAAGAGCTTGTAGACTTTTATGACTATTTGGAAATTCAGCCTTTAGGCAACAATAAATTTATGATAAACAACCCCTCTAAGAGAGGGAAAACCGTTGACAGCGAAGAAAGACTTATCGAAATAAACAAAAAAATTGTTGCTTTGGGCGAGCAGTATAACAAGCCCGTCTGTGCAACCTGTGACTGTCACTTTTTAGACCCCGAGGACGAATATTTCAGGCGAATAATTATGGCAGGAAGCGGCTTTGATGACGCAGACGACCAGGCACCTCTTTATTTCAGAACCACCGAAGAAATGCTTGACGAGTTTGAATATTTGGGCAAGGAAAAGGCTTATGAGGTGGTTGTTGAAAATACAAATTTAATTGCGGATATGATAGGGGACGTTCTGCCAATACCCAATGAGACCTTCCCTCCCCACATTGACGGAGCGGAGGAACAGCTTAGAGAAATTGCCTATAACAGAGCCCACGAAATTTACGGAGACCCTCTGCCTAATATTGTTGAGGACAGGCTCGAAACGGAGCTGAGCTCCATTATTTCAAACGGATATGCCGTTCTTTACATTATTGCTCAGAGACTTGTTCAGGATTCAAACGAACACGGCTATATGGTAGGTTCAAGAGGCTCGGTAGGCTCTTCCTTTGCGGCAACTATGGCAGGCATAACGGAGGTTAATCCTCTTGAACCCCACTATATTTGCCCCAACTGCCAATATTCAGACTTTGACTCGGATGTAGTTAAGGAAAAGGCGGGTACAAGCGGCTTTGACCTTCCCGACAGAAAATGTCCCAACTGCGGAACGGAGCTTATTAAAGAGGGTCAGGCAATACCATTCCAGACTTTTTTGGGCTTTAACGAGGATAAAGAGCCGGATATTGATCTTAACTTTTCGGGAGAATACCAAGCAAACGCCCATAAATACACAGAAAAGCTTTTCGGCGAGGGCTTTGTATTTAAAGCCGGAACTATAGGCACTCTTGCGGATAAAACCGCCTACGGCTATGTTAAAAAATATGCCGATGAAAGAGGGCTGAACCTGAACAGCGCCGAAATAAACAGGCTTGTTCAGGGCTGTGTGGGTATTAAAAAGACAACAGGTCAGCACCCCGGCGGTCTTATGGTTGTTCCCTCGGACAACTCTATTTATAATTTCTGCCCTGTTCAGCACCCGGCAAACAAAGTCAATTCGGACGTTATAATAACCCATTTTGACTATCACTCCATAAGCGGCAGACTTTTAAAGCTTGACGAGCTGGGGCATGATGTTCCCACGATTATGCATATGTATAAGGAAATGACGGGGGTTGACCCTATAACCATACCTATGGGAGACAAAAAGGTTATGTCGCTGTTTACTTCACCCGACGCTTTGGGAGTAACAAGGGAGGATATAGGAGTTGAAACAGGCTCTCTCGGTCTGCCTGAGTTCGGAACAGCCGGCGCAAGGCGAATGCTTACAGAAACACAGCCTACCACCTTTTCGGAGCTTGTGAGACTTTCGGGTCTTGCCCATGGTACTGACGTATGGGCAGGGAATGCTCAGGAGCTTATTAAAAATGGAGTGGCAACCCTTAAAGAGGTTATTGCAACCCGTGACGACATTATGACCTATCTCATTTCAATGGGTCTGCCTGATACCGAAAGCTTTAACATAATGGAAAAGGTCAGAAAGGGAAAGGGCTTAACTCCCGAGTGGGAGGCTCTTATGCGTGAGCATAATGTTCCCGAATGGTATATTGACAGCTGTAAAAAGATTAAGTATATGTTCCCCAAGGGTCATGCGGCAGCTTATGTAACCAGTGCCGTGAGAATAGGCTGGTTTAAAATATATTATCCCTACGCGTTTTATGCAGCTTGCTTTTCAATGAAGCTTGCGTTTTTCAACTATTCTACCTGCTGCTTCGGCAGAGACAGGGTTTTGAAGCGTAAAAAGGAACTTGAAGCTATGGGAAAGGACGCAACAGCCAATGATAAAAACGAACTTACAACCCTTGAGCTTGTAAACGAAATGTACGCAAGAGGGCTTAAGTTTAAGAAAATAGATTTGTATGAGTCCGATGCAATAAAGTTTATACAGACCGATGAGGGACTTATGCCGCCTTTTGCCACAATTCCGAAGCTTGGCGAAACTGCCGCTAAGAGTATTGTGGAGGCAAGAAAAGACGGCAAGTTTGAAACAATTGACGATTTTATCGACAGAACCGCCGTAGGCAAGTCACTGGTAGACCTGCTTAAGGAAAACGGTATATTGGAAGGGATTCCCGAAACAAGACAGGTTTCGTTTTTTGAGCTTGCTTAATCTGCGGCTGAAAATTCAGTTTTTAAGCATTTTGGGTTTTGTTTAATGGTTGCCTGCCCTTACGGGCAGACGTAAAGCCAGGGGGAGGAT
>JAJPZT010000018.1 GCA_021204175.1 Clostridiales bacterium
AAGTTTTCGTAGTATTATAGATGGCTCTTTTTCAAAATTGGTGTCAATGTGGTGTCAAATCACTGTTTTTTAGTGGTATCAGTTGCTCAAAAAAGCTGATTATTTAAAGGGTTTCAAACATTTGAGCTGCTAAACTTGTCTTTACATAGTGGAAAGAAAACAAATTTTTCTCAAGCAAAAGGAAGTCAATCACAAAGCCTGTTGCCGCCGCCCTTTTGGAAAAAGGCAGAGTACATTTCAAAGACCTTTATTCAGAGAAAACAGGCAAGACCTACGAAGCGGACATAATTCTTGACGATACAGGCGAAAAATATGTCAATTTCAAAATAGAGTTTCCGCAGAAAAACAGACGATAAGAATACAGCACCTGCTTTTTTGACAGATGCTGTAAAGTGTAAATTATTTTTTTAATTTTAAACCGTCTTTGAAAGCCTCGCCCACTCTTTCAGTGACTTTATAATATCCGTGAGTATAGGGGTCAAATGCTATTGCATTGACTTTTGAAATGTTTACCTTGTCACCTTCCATAACAGATTTATCGGCAGATGTATTAACTACCTTTCCGATTACTCCGCAGCCGTACTTGCCGTCTTGATATTCTATAAATTCACACTCCATACAAAGAGGGAACTCTTTAATAATCGGAGCATCGACTATTTCTGATTTTACCGCTGTTAAGCCGCTGGTTTCAAATTTGTTCGGAGTGTTGTTTCCCGATACAACGCCGAAATAATCGGCTTCCGTAATGTGGGCAGCATCTGCAATACTGACGGTAAAAGCTTTTCTCGCTTTTATGTTTTTCACTGTTTTGTGAGTTTCGGTTAAATTGAGTATAACATAATCTCTTTCTAACATAGTTCCCCAAGCGGCATTCATAACGTCAACCGTTCCGTCCTCATTGTAGGTTGCTACCATTAATACGGGCATTGGAAAAATAGCCTCTGTGGTTTTTATGTTTGTTCTCATTAAAAATTACCTCCTGTTAATATTGACTTAGTTTTAATTGTATGCTATCATATTTTCAAATAATTGTAAAGTACCTACATTTAAGTTAGGTACTTACCCGGAGGTAAGCAAGCAATGAGCAAAGCAGATATAGAAAATGCAAATTTTGAAGATACAGGCTACAGTTATACACTGTCACTTATTTCAGGGAAATATAAGCCTATTATACTTTATTGTTTAATGGAATTTGAGCCTGTGCGTTTTAACGAAATGCAGCGGTATATTAAAAAAGTTGCTGATAAAACATTAAGTCAAAATTTGAAAGAATTAGAAGCCGACAACCTTATAAACCGGCGTGTATACCCCCAAATACCGCCGAAGGTTGAGTATTCGCTCACAGACAAGGGTCATTCCCTTGTTCAAGTATTAGATAAATTGTGCGTATGGGGAAATGAAAACAGAAATAAATAATCTGCTTTTTTCGATACTGCCTTTTACAAGGTGCTGTCAACGGTGCTATTTTCATATCAGAAAAAGTACCGTTTTTTACTTCTTTTTATTATCGTTTTCAATGGCTTCTTTTACGGCTCTTAATATAAAAGCATTGACGCTTTCCCCTGTTTTTTCTGCGTGTTCTGAAATTTGGGCTTTTAAGCCGCTGTCTTTAGTCATTCTCAGGTCAATTCTGTCATAGGTTTTCTTTACATACTTTGCCAATGCTCTGCGTTGGGCTTCGGGTGAATGGGTGTGGGCTGCCATATGATACCTCCTGTGATGTATTTATAAAAATATTATACTGGGTTATTATGCGGCTTTCCATAGTGCAAAATTAACAAAATATAGGATAATTTTCCGGCAATTATTTTTTGAAAAAATTATTGCTATATAACTGGGCATATAGTATAATATGAAACAGGAAAATAAGTTTTATAAAAGGTCTTAATTAAAGATTGGAGGATAACGATATGAACGAAAATATTAATGATGATTTTAACGGTGTTATGAACGGTACACTTTATTTCTTCCCCGGCGATGCGGAGGAAGATGAACAGAGGGCAGAGGAGGAAAGCTATAATCTTTCACCTTGGTACGGAAAAGAACGAGAAGCCTATCTCAGAGAGTATATGGACAAGGATGAACTTCTCATTATGGAACACACAGGAGCTTTGAGAACCCACCTTGTTTATATTAACAAGCAGGCACAGGAAAGAGAAATGCAGCTCACCGACGAAATGGCTGAAAGCGAGGGCATAACAGCAGACCTTAAAAAGAGCGACCCCATGCTTTGGGTTGGGAAGATGAACAACTTAAGGCAGAGAGTACGTGAAATTATTCAGCAGGATATGATTTATACAGGCTATCACGAAGGAGTTAATGTATGCGTATTTCGTTGTTATACAGACAGTGTATGACATCAAATACATCGCATTATTGTTAAAAATAATGCTCGCAAAAAAAGACCACCCTATGTCGTAAGCAGCGGTGGTCTATGATTTACCATTACTTACCGCCTAACCGACTTGAAGCGATTGCTTAGTCGAAAGACGGGATTAGGCGGGTATTGGCGTACTCGCCTTTTCTTTTTATATTTATATTATACACCATATTTTTATAGATTACAAGTGTTTTTAAAAAATTTTTTCGCAGCAGTTTTAAAATGAAAAATTAGGCTGTGATATAAATAAAAACTTGAAAAAACCTTTAAGAAGATGTACAATGAGTATAAAAGTCGGGAAATTATTGAAATATTTAACAGAGCAGAGATAAGAAAAATTGAAGGTGAAAAAATGGAATACATATCTGTTAAAGAGGCGGCGGAGAAATGGGGAGTATCGAAAAACTATGTTCAGAGGGTTTGTCTGAACGGACGTGTAAAAGGTGCTGTTAAATTAAGCGGTGTATGGGCAGTGCCTGCGAATGCGGAAAAGCCCTCTGATATGAGAAAAGCAGAGGAAAGGAACAAAAAGAACGAGAATGCGAAAGGCGTAAAGGAAGCCGCCGCCGAAAAGAAGGCTGCGGAAAATACGGAACCGGAACAGGCTCTGCGGACAGTTATGCCTTTGATGAATACTCCCTATGAGCCGGGCTCGGCATTGGCTTCTGCAAATGCAATTGAGGACAAAGAAATGAGGAATATTACCCTTGCGGAATACTATTATTTCAGCGGACATCCGGCAGAGGCTTCAGACATAGTTGAGCCGTATTTGGTGGACGGTGATCTCGCTCTTCAGCTTTCCGCCTGTTTGATTTACGCATATTCAAATCTCGCTCTTGACAGAATACCGAGGGCAAGACAGGCTATGACGCAAATCCAATCGGCTGCTAAAGCAGCCGATGTAAATACCCCCCCCCGCTACAAATCCTTTGCCGCTTGCATAGCCACAGTGGCAGGCGTACTTCTTCATCTTCCGCTGCCGGAGGGTATCAACTCAATAAAGCCCACTCTGTCTATGCTGCCCACAGGTATTCGCCTGTTTGCCCTTTACATTGAAGCCCACGGCTATTACCTCAGCAAACGCTATCACGCCTGCATTGCAGTAGCGGAAACGGCTCTCGCTCTTGAAGAAAAGCTTTACCCCATACCTTCGATTTATCTTCACCTTGTGGTGGCAATGGGATATATTAATATAAAAGAGCCTGAACAGGCAAAAGAACATCTTTTAGAAGCTTGGAAAATTGCACAGCCTGATGATATGATAGAAGCCTTCGGGGAGCATCACGGACTTTTGGGCGGTCTGCTTGAAGCGGTTATGAAAAAGGAATACCCCGATGCATTTAAGCGTATAATCAAGATTACATACAGCTTTTCCGCAGGCTGGCGAAAGGTTCATAACCCTGTCACAGGGCATTTTGTTGC